>JAWOBW010000001.1:0-6574 GCA_046484105.1 Bacillota bacterium | reverse complement strand
TCGACTACACATATACTGTCATCGGAATTCTCTGACAACTACACCGGTAACAACTGTGCGAAGGCCCTTCGTAATGAATATTGTACCATATCCTTGCTGGCATCGCCAGCCTTCATCCGCCGGTCCGGCCGCAACCGGGCCCCGGGAGCGCCGTTCAGCCGGCCCCCGCACTGGAACAGGCGACACTTCGCACGAAGATTCCCCTTCCGGCGATGTGATTCGCGCTGAATCGCCGCAGATGGCCCATCTCACTGGGATATACTGGAGGTGCACAGTGATTTCTCTGAAACTGATGTTGATCGCCATCGGAGTCTTCAACATCGCAGACTACGTCGTAACCATGCAGGCCGTCAGGGATGGGTTCACCGAGGGCAACCCGCTGATGCAGTCGATCCTCTTCACTCCGTGGTTCGCCGCCATCAAGCTGCTGTTGATACCCAGCTGTCTGCTGGCGATATGGCTGGTTGAGGACCGCCTCCGCCCCTTCGGCCGGAAAGTGGTCCTGGTGGGTTTGTTAGCTTACGCCGGCCTCATGGTGTATCACGGCCGGGAAGTGGTCCCTCATCTGCTGTGGTGAACCGGGGGCCGCGTCGCCCCCGGCAAAGTGCCTATGTCGAGGTCGGGGCGTCATCCGGGCGAAGGCCCGCACCGCCCTCGTTAGGGCACCGCACCTGCGGAGGGCCGCAGCCAGGAACCTGACAGTCTGACGGGCGAAATTCCCGGGCCCGCTGGCGAACTCACCGTCCGCCGAGCAGCCCACCGAAAAAGAGCCTGGCCATGTCGGCGCGCATCTTCTCGTTGTCGCGGGAGAGGAAGCCGGGACGGCTGACCGCCTCGGCAAACATATTGAAGTAGGTGAGTATGGCCTCGGCGGAGATGCCCGGGTCCAGGCAGCCCTCTCTCCTCCCCTGTTCGATGATACTCATCAGCATGGGAAGAGTGCGGGTTTCGTAGTATTCGGCGATCAGCTCCTGCACCGCGGGATCATCCAGGGCGATCATCTCTATAAGCATCGCATACTTCCGGTTGACCTCGATGTTGTCCAGCAGCATCTTCTCGACCTTTTCGCGAAAGGACAGGTCCCGCTCCACCAGTTCCTCGAATCTGCGAAACTGTTCGTCGGTGAACCTGGTCACCACCGACCTCACCAGGCCGTCCTTGCTGCCGAAGTAGTTGTATATGGTGACCGGAGACACGCCGGCCCGAGCTGCGATTTGCCTGACGGTCACCCTGTCTCTTTCGCGCCGGGAGAACAGCTCCGCCGCCGCCTGCAGGATCCTCTCCTTCTTGCGCCGTCGCCGCCGCTCAAATCCGTCGATCTCGGTCATTGCTTCCCTCCTCGGCCCTGCAGACAGAATACCACAGGTGGGTCATCTGCACACATACACTACGGCACCCCCGAACGGACCGCACGGCCCTGTCCGCAGCCCGCCCCGGTCTCTTCGCAGCGGGCGGGGCCATATGATACCATCAGATGCACAGAGAGCAGAGAGGCACCGGGACGGAAAGGGTGAGTAGGGTGAAAAAGAGAAGTCTTCACGCTCCTGTCGTCCGGCTGGGCGACGCGGGACCGACCGTCTCCCGCCTGATATTCGGCACGGAGCACATCATCGACCGCTCCCCGCGGGCGGGTGGCGCCGTGCTGGCCGAGGCTCACCGCCGGTACGGGATCAATCACTGGGACACTGCCCCCAGCTACGACAGCCATCCCCAGGTGGCCTCCGGCCTCAGGCAGGCGGGCCGGGAGAATGTAGTGGTCACCAGCAAGATCAGCGCCGAGACGGAAGAGGAAGCGGGCCGGGAGCTCGACGGCATCCTGGAGGAGCTGGAGATCGACTGTCTCGACATCGCCCTCCTGCACGGCGTTCCCACCGGTCACCTGGCCCGGCGCCAGGGCGCCCTCCGTCACCTTGTACGGGCGAGGGAAAGGGGAATCGTCGGCTGCACCGGGATCTCCTCTCACTCCCCCCCGACCCTGGCCGAGGCGGTGCAAAGTCCCGACATCGACGTGGTGTGCGGCACCCTCAACCGCGCCGGCTCACACATCGATGACGGTGATCTCGAGGACATGCTCCGGGCTCTCGAGGCCTGCCACAGTGCGGGCAAGGGCGTGTACGTGATCAAGGTGCTCGGGCGGGGAGACCTGGCCGATGACGTCCGGGGAGCAATAGAATTCGTCTGCCAATACCCCTTCATCCACGCCTACAACATCGGCATGCGCGACATTCGGGAAGTCGAGGAAAACCTGGAATGGATAATGCGGAGCACCGGCACACCAGTGTGAGACCGGTCGGCAAGAAAGCGAGGGGAGGCGCAGCCAGATGAGCTTTGATGGAATCGCCCTCAGGGCCTCTGTATTGGAGCTGCAGGACCTGGTCGGGAGCCGGATTCAGAAGATATACGAAACACCCGGCGGCCAGAACGTCATTCTTCACCTGTACCAGAGGACCGGGGCCCGCCGATTGCTGATCTCGACAGACCGCAGATGGGCCCGCCTGCAGCTGACCAGGCGCAAACTCCAACACCCGGAGAGCCCGAGCAACTTCTGCATGAACCTGCGCAAACATCTCTCCTCCGGGGCGATAGCCTCGATTGAGCAGGCCGGCCTGGACCGGATTGCCCACCTGCGCATCACTTCCCGCGATGACCTGGGGAGAACGCGCCATCTGAAGCTCATCGCCGAAACCATGGGACGATTCAGCAACATCATACTGATCGACGAGGATCAGGGGGACCGGATCCTCACCGCCCTCCGTTTCTCCTCTCCGGATCGAAACCCGCACCGGACTGTCCTGGCCGGACACTCCTACCGACCGCCCCCGCAGAAGGAAGGATTGTCGCCGCTGAGCGCACGCGCAGAGCAGCTTCTGGCCCTGGTCCCTCCCGCGGGGGAGGAGTCTTCCCCCGCCTGGCTGTGGCTGGTGCAGAATGTATCGGGGCCCGGCCCCGACGAGGCGCGCCGAATCCTGCAGGCCGTGGGCATCGCACCCGGCGAGAAGCCGGCCGCGGATCCGGACCTCATGGCCAGGCTGGCCGAGGAGCTCAACCGCTGCGGCCGGATCATCGCCGATGAGAAGTGGGCCCCCTACCTGATCGCCGCAGAGGATCCAGACGGCCCGTTCTCCCTTCCGCGCGCGGTGAGCTTCGGAGTGATCCCCAGGGATGACGGTCTTCCCCCCGGCACCGTCCGCACCTTCCCCGCCCCGTCTCACCTCATGGATGCCTTCTACGCCCTCGGCGAGGAGCGGGAACGCTTCGACCGACTGAGAAAGAAGCTGCGCAGGTCCCTGACGTCCGCGGGCAGCAGCGTCGAGAGGCGGATGAAGAATCAGCGCTCCGACCTGCGCACCGCCCGGGACGCCGAGAAGCTCAGGCTCTTCGGGGAACTGCTCACCACGTACATGCACCAGGTCCGTCGCGGCATGGAGGAGGTCACCCTCCCCGACTACTACGACGAGGGCAGGCCGGTGACCATTCCCCTCGACCCGGGCAAATCCCCGGCCGACAACGCCTCCAGGTACTTCAACCGCTACCGGAAGCTGCGCAGGGCCGAGGAGATCGGCAGAAAGAGACTGAGGGCCACCCGGGAGGAGCTGACGTACATCATGAGCCTGCTCGACCAGGTCGAGCGGGCGGAGACGACGGGCGAGCTCCTGGAGGTTCAGTCCGAGGCTGCCCGCTCCGGATACGGCGACACGCGGGGAAAGAGGGAGCGCGGAGACAGGGGCGGGACGGCGAGCAGACCCTACCGCACCTTCCTCACCCCCTCGGGGGCCCGGGTGCACGTGGGGCGCAACAACCGGGGCAACGATCACCTGGTGTCCCGCGTGGCATCGGCGGACGACCTGTGGATGCACGTCAAGGACATACCGGGATCCCACCTGATCCTGCCCGGCCCCTGGACGGACGAGAGCCCGCCCCCGCCCGGGGTGCTGGAGGAGTCCGCCATACTGGCCGCATACCACTCGGCCGCCCGCCAGTCGAGCAACGTGCCGGTCGACTACACCCTGGTTAGGAATGTGAAGAAACCCCGGGGAGCGAAACCGGGGATGGTCACATACCGCGGCCAGCGAACACTGTATGTGACCCCCCCGCTGAAGCTGACCGGATACCGCGAGATCACCGGCCGCGGGGACTAGATCCCCGCCTCACATGCCCAGGTCCTTCGGGTAGGTCAGCGGCACCCCCTCCCGGCAGAGAGGACAGCTGGCGGGCGAGTAGGCCGGGATGTCCATGGTCAGCACGGAGTGAAAGGGCACCCCGAAATCCGTCGCCCCCCCCGTCCTGTCCACCAGGACGCTGACTCCCACGATCTCCGCCCGCAGCTGGGAGAAGATCTCCATCACCGCATTGACCGAGCCCCCGGTGGACACCGCGTCCTCCACCACCAGCACCCGGTCCCCGGGGCCGGCGCTGAAGCCCCGCCTCAGTGCCATGCGGCCGTCGGACTTCTCCACGAAGAGCGCCTCGGCCCCCAGGTGACGGGCTACCTCGTAGGACAGTATGATCCCTCCCAGGGCCGGTCCCACCACCTTGTCAACGCCCGCGTCGCGGAAGGGCCCGGCCATTATGCGGGTCAACCGTCTCGCCTGTTCGGGAAATCGTAGCACCCGGGCGCACTGCAGGAACTGGGGGCTGTGCATGCCCGATGTCAGGCGAAAGTGTCCCTCCAACAGCACCCCCGTCTCCCGGAACAGCTGCAGGATCTCCTCGCGACTTATGCAATCGGCGCAATCACTCATCGATACTCACCTCACCCCTCATCTCCCCGACCAGGCGTCGAACCGCCGCCCGCGGGTCGGCCGCCCCGGTGATAGGGCGGCCTATGACCAGGTAGTCCGCCCCCCGCCTCAATGCCTCGCCCGGGGAGCTGACGCGCCGCTGATCTCCAGTCTCCGACCAGGTGGGCCGGATACCGGGTGTGACCACCAAGAACTGATCCCCGGCGGCGGACCTGACTGCCCCGATCTCGCGCGGCGAGCAGACCACCCCGTCCAATCCCTCCTCCTGAGCCCGGAGGGCCCACCGGCCGACCACCTCCTCCACGCGCATAGGGATCCCCAGGTACTCGGTCAGGATGTGCTGGTCGAGACTGGTCAGCACCGTCACCGCCAGCAGTACCGCGTCGGGGAAGGCCTCGCGGGCCGCAGCCATCATCTGGGGACCGCCGGCGGCGTGAACATTGGTCATCCAGACTCCCGCGCGCCGGAGCACCCGGGCGGCCCCGGCAACCGTGTTGGGAATGTCGTGCAGCTTGAGATCCAGAAACACCCTTCCGCCCAGCCCGGCGATCTGCTCGATCACTGCGGGACCGGCGGCACAGAACAGCTCCAGCCCCACCTTGAACCGGGAAACCTGCGGCACCAGGACAGAGACCTGTTCCAAAGCAACCTCGCTGCTGGGAGTGTCAAGGGCGACAATGATGCGATCTTCCGCCTTCATCTCGCTCTCCTTCCTCATGGGCGCGACCGACCGGCCAGTCCCGCCCGCTCCGCCGGTATTCGGACAGCTGCCGCAGGATCCTCCCGGGCAGCGAGGGGTCGGAGAACAGCGCCGTTCCCATGCCCACGGCCGAGGCCCCGGCCAGCATGAAGGCGAGGACGTCGCGGTGTGAACAGACTCCGCCCAGACCGAGAAGGGGAATGCCCACCGCATCGTAGACATTCCAGACGCAGCGCAGGGCCACCGGCCGTATGGCCGGCCCCGACAGTCCTCCGAACACATTGCCCAACACCGGTCGCTCCGATTCGACGTCGATCTCCATGCCGGCCAGCGTGTTGATGAGGCTGATGACATCCGCCCCCGCCCTCTCCACCGACCGCGCCAGAGCCGCGATGTCGGTGACATTGGGAGTCAATTTCACCAGGAGAGGGAGGTCGGTGACCTCGCGCACCGAGGACACCAGCCTGGCCGCCGTATCCGGGCAGGTTCCGAAGCCCATTCCCCCCGCGGCCACGTTGGGGCAGCTGATGTTCAGCTCCAGCGCGGCCAGTCCCGCAACGGCGCTCAGTTCGCGGGCGACCGCCGCGTACTCGTCCACGGTCCTTCCCACCACATTCACGATCACGGCGGTGTCCCGCCGCAGAAGGGACGGTAGGTGAACCTCCATGACCTCCCGCACACCCGGGTTTTCCAGGCCGATGGCATTCAGCATGCCCGAGGGAGTCTCGAAGATCCTCGGCGGCGGGTTTCCCGACCAGGGCTGCATGGACGTGCCCTTCACGATTACGGCGCCGAAGGTCTCGGGCGGGAGGATGTCGCCGTAGTCACATCCGAATCCGAAGGTGCCGGAGGCGGCTACCAGGGGATTCTTGAGCGTCAGCGGGCCCAGCCTCACACTCAGGTCGGTCATCCGAAATACACCTCCCCGAGGGGAAAGACGGGGCCATCCCTGCACACCCGCGCGTAGCGCACCCGGCCCCCGGTATCCCTCAGGGCGATGGAGCAACCCCGGCACGCGCCCACCCCGCAGGCCATGAATTCCTCGAAGGAGCCGTAGGCATCGGCGGTGGAAAACAGCCTCGCCACCTCCACCAACATGGGCCGGGGACCGCAGGCATAGACGACGTCCGAC
>JAWOBW010000308.1:0-5792 GCA_046484105.1 Bacillota bacterium | reverse complement strand
GGAAAAGCGCCGTAGGTGCTGTCGCGCCGCAGCAGGTGGCAGTACGTCTCCCGATCGGCCCGGCTGTTCACCGCCACCACGAAAACATCATCCCGCCCCAGAGACTGCCGCAGCACCTGACGGCCGACCCGTCCAAATCCATTGATTCCTACCCTCACCATTCACATCGCCTCTTTCCAGACTTCAGTCACCGCTGGTGCACCCCGGTGACGTAGAGATTGACGGAAGCGACCTCAATAGAGGTCATCTCCTCCACCATCCTCCTGACCTCGTCCTGAGCCGTGATGAGCGTACGCGCCAGCTGCACGTCCGGATGCACACTGCAGCTTACGGACAGGTTGATCCTGCCGTCGGTCATGGCGACGACCGGCGGGGCGGCGGCACTGATGCCCTCGGCGGCCTTCAGAACGTGATCTGCTATCTGCATGATGACCCGATCGGACATGAAGAACCCCCCCAGGGAACTGAAGGGCGGACGCACGAGCGACTTCTCGATCATCAGCGGCCTGTGCAGGCGCCCTCCCCTGTATAGTAGGCGCAGAGGGTTGATTATGTACCCGGCCAGGGTCTTCTTGACCTCCAGGGTCGGAACCGGTATCACATGCTGACCCAGCCTCTTCCTGGCCTTCAGGGCCGCTTTGATCTCGCCCTCAGAGGCCACATCATCTATGCTGAGACAGCTGGCGGGAGCGGGCAGACGCAGGGCGGCCAGTATCCTGTGAATCATGGCGTCGGAAGTCCCCAGGACGAGGATCCTCTCCGGGTTTTCCCTGTCTATGGCCCGCCTGACCTCCGCGGCGTGGTCGGGATCATAAAATATGGCGGTGCGAACCGCCGCCAGCTTGGTCTTCTCCGCCTTCGCCGATCTCCCGGCCAGAATCCTGCCGTTGGCAATGAGCAGCCCGTCGTCGATCACATACGGCGTTCCCAGCTCGCTGGCGACTATGACCGCTCGCTGGCTCTTGCCCGTGCCGCTGGCCCCCACCAGTGCCACGATCTCCACCAGTCTCTACCGCCCTCCGTCGGGGAAGCTGCGAAACTCCCTCACAGCCCCCACCCACTGGCATCCTTCCTCCTCCAGCCGCCCGATCACGCGATCCAGCTCTTCCACCTCGAACATCATCTCCACCTGCGCCGCTGCCGCCGCGACTGCCCCGGGCTCGGCCGCCAGGACCCGGTGCCACAGCTCCGCCCCGCCGCAGTGATCACCCTCCGCCAGCAGGAGCGCTCCTCGCATAAAGAGGGTGGCGAGGTGCCCCTCTCCACCGGCCCGCTTCAGGTACTGGCGCGCCCGGTCGAGCCAACCGGCGCGGATGCACACCCCGGCGGCCCGGATCCAGTTCATGGGTTCAGAGGGGTTGTCCTCGGCGCTGGCGAGACATTCCCTCACAGCCTCATCGTACATTCCCTGATCGACAAAGACCAGAGCCCGGTTGGCGCGCAGCTGTTCTCGGTAGGGAGTCACCATCTCCTCCGGCATCGTCTCAACCAGTTCCAGCGCCCGTTCCCAGTACTCCAGGGCACCGTCGTGATCACCGGCGAACCTGGCCGCCTGCCCCAGGTTGAAGAGGGCATCAGGATTGTCCGGATCCAGCTCAAGCACGCCGCGCCAAGTCTCGGAGGCCTCACTCAGGTCACCCTGCCGCGCCAGAATCTCTCCCAGGTTGACCATCGCGTCGACATCTTCCGGTTCAATCTCCAGGGCCTGTCGCATGTAGCGCTCCGCCTTCTCCAATTCATCCTTGGCCAGGTAGGCCAGCGCCAGGTTGACCCGGGGAATGGAGCTGTCGGAGCCCAGATCAATGGTCTGCTTTCCCAGCCGGATGGCCTCGTCGTAAAGACCCGAATCGTACAGCACCGCTACCAGATTGTGCCTGGACTTGAAATCGCGGGGATTCATCTCCAGCGCCTTCTGCCAGGTCTCAATCGCCTCCCTGGTCCTGCCTCCTCCCAGGTAGGCCTCGGCCAGAACCTGGTAGACGAGGGGCTGCTTGGGGTTCAGCTTCCTTGATCTTTCCAGGTGCTCGATGGCCCGCTCCCACTCCCCCCGGGCGGTGTAGATCCAGCCCAGAAAATACAGCGCCATCGCATGGTCCGGTTCCTCGGCGATCACGCGCTCCCACTCGCGCTGCGCCGCATCCATCTGCCCCATCTCCGCCCTCGCCACGGCGAGAAAATGACGGGCACTGACCATGTCGGGCTGTATCTTCAAAGCCTCGGCAAAAGCCTCCGCGGCCCTCTTCGGCTCTCCCTTTTCCATGTAGGCCAGTCCGAGATCGTGGTGCAGGTCGCTGCTCTGCGGTTGCCTCCGGATCGCCTTCCTGTACTGTTCGATCAGCCTGTCCATGTCAATCTGCTCGCCCGCTCTCCCAGGCACAGGACCCACCTCATTTCCCCAGTCTCACTCGCTCCAGATAGCCCTTCGGCGTCAGGATCCGAACCCCTCTCTCCCACAGCGCCCGGGCAGCCACCCCCATTCCCTCCACTCGCCGGGAAGTGAAGGTTCCATCATAGTGGCTCTCGGGACCGCACGCCGGACTCCCCGGCTTCAACACCGCCTCGGAGGTGCCCAGTTCCTCCGCCAGACGACAGACCTCGCGGGCTCCACGCAGGTACTGCCGGGTCACGTCATCGCCGGTCGCGATGAGGACTCTCGCTCGTCCCCGCAGGACCTCCGAGCCTCCGCCCCCGGTGATCTCAGCCGGGGTTCGCGGGGTCGGCAGCCCTCCCAGCTGCTCCGGGCAGACGGGAAGGATGCACCGTCCCGCCAGGCCCTCCAGCAGCTGCCCATCCCGTCGCGGACGCCCGTCGTAGGCGCAGGCGACCCCCAACAGGCAGGCGCTGACCATCACCGGCCGTATACATCGGGCCTCCGATCGCCCAGGCAGGGCAGAAACTCCCTCGTCCTGCGGACAGCATCCGCATCCATGGTCGCCGTCAGCACACAGGGCCCCTCACCTCCCCGGGCCAGCACCTGGCCGGACGGATCCACGATCATCGAGTGCCCGGGAAACCGGTCCGCCCCGCCGACCCCCACCCGGTTGCAGGCCACCACATAGCACTGATTCTCAATCGCCCGCGCCTGCACCAGCGCGATCCAGTGATCGATGCGCGGCGCCGGCCACTGGGCGGGGATGAAGATGACACCCGCACCGTCCAGGGCCAGCTTCCGCGCCAGCTCCGGAAAACGCAGATCGTAGCAGATCATGACCCCTGCCCGCCACTGGCCCAGGCTGAAGGTCCCACAATCGTCACCGGCGATCAGGTTGGCCGGTTCCCCCATCAGGTGGATCAGGTGCACCTTGCTGTAGCGGTGAATGATCTCGCCCCCCGGATCAATGACAAAGGCGGTGTTGCGGATCCCCCGGTCGGTGATCTCCGGCAGGGAACCGGCCACCAGCCAGACTCCCTCATCCCTGGCGACACCCCCCAGGACAGACAGGACCTCCTCCCTGGCCGCGGCCTCCGCCGTCTGCTCCGCCTCCCGCGGACCGGTGTAGTCGGACCCCGCCAGCCACACATACCCTGCGGTCCACAGCTCGGGCAGCGTGATCACCTCCGCGCCCGAACCCGCGGCCTCCTCAATCCCGCGCAGCGCCGCTTCCAGATTGGCGGCCGTATTCCCCGTGATGACATCCATCTGCACTGCACTCACGCGCATTCAATGACGCCCCCTCAACATATTCTCGGCAGGGGATCCCCCACCAACAGCCCCAGGCGCCTCGTGCCTCCCAGGGGAGTTATCAGCCGAACGAGCCCCCGGCCCGATTCCACTCGCCCGATCTCCTCGGCAGCCTCGCCGACGGGGTCGCCCCTCATGATGCGAAGCGCCTCCGCGGCCGCGTCGGGATCGGTTATCAGGACCATCTTTCCCTCATTGGCCAGGTAGAGGGGATCCAGTCCCAGCATTTCCGCCGCCGCCCTCACCTCGCGACGAACCGGTATTCTCTCCTCCTCCACCACCACGTCGCAACCGGCCCCGAGGGCGATCTCCTTCAGGACGGTGGCCAACCCGCCCCGCGTGGGATCGCGCATGAACCGCACCCGGTCACCCAGGGAACGAATCAGCTTCCCGGTCAGCCCGCCCAATGGGGCGCAGTCACTGACCACCGGGGTGGAGAAGCTCATACCCTCCCGCGCCGCCAGAACCGCCACCCCGTGATCGCCGACGGGCCCGGACACCAGCACGGCATCTCCCGGGCGCACCCTCTCCGCGGCCAGATCCGCCTCAGGCAACTGGAACCCTATTCCCGAGGTGTTGATGTACAGGCCGTCTCCGCCGCCCCGCTCCACCACCTTGGTGTCGCAGGCGGCCAGCCGCACGCCGGCCTCACGCAGGCACCGGGCCATGGACCGGACCGCAGTGCGCAGGCACACCAGCGACAGTCCCTCCTCCAGGATGAAGCCCGCACTCATCCACACCGGTTCGGCCCCGCAGGCCGCCAGGTCGTTGACGGTGCCGCAGACGGCCAGTTTGCCGATGTCCCCCCCGGGAAACTCCCAGGGGGAGACCACGAAGCTGTCGGTGGTGAAGGCCAGGGATCCCTCTCGTCCCGGACCGGGCAGAATTGCGGCGTCATCCAGACCTCCCAGGTATTCATCCCCCAGTATGGACAGGAAGACCTCCTCGATCAGGGACCTGCTCGCCTGTCCCCCGTCCCCGTGAACCAGTTCCACCCTGCCCGCACCCTCACCCGACACCGGCATCCTCCTCCCGGTGAAAGCGGTAGTGAGCGGCACAGGCACCCTCGCCGGAGACCATGCATGGGCCGACGGGATGGGCCGGATCACAGGCGGTGCCGAACAGGGGACAGCCCGTCGGAAGAACCCTCCCGGTCAACACTTCGGCGCAGCGGCATCCCCGCGTCTGCTCCGAATTGAGAGGAACTTCCTCCCGGGGCACCAGCGGACCGGCGTCCAGATGCCGCACCGCGTCCCTGAGTCCGAGGCCGCTGTCAGCTATGACTCCCAGCCCCCGCCACCCGGCGGCCGCCGGTTGAAAAAAGCGAGCGATCACCCGGTGCGCCTCCGGGTTTCCCTCCTCGTGCACTGCACGGGGGTAGGCATTGAGCACCGAGGCCCTCCCACCGGCAACCATTTCCGCCAACAGGCTCACCCCATGCAGAAGATCCACGGGTTCGAATCCGGTCACAACCGCCGGCACGGCGAAGTCCGCGGCGACGAAGTCCAGGCTCCGGCGCCCGGTGACCGCGGCCACGTGTCCCGGCAGTATCAGCCCGTCGAGGGGGAGCTGAGCGTCTGACAGGAGGGCCCGGAGGGCCGGAGACAGTATCTTTAGCGCCGAGAATATGCGGAAATTGCCCAGCCCCTCGTCGACAGCCCGTCTCATGGCCAGGCCGACGACAGGGGCCGTGGTCTCAAAACCGACGCCGAGGAAGATGACCGTCCGTCCCGGCTGCTTCCGCGCCAGCTGCACCGCGGCAAGGGGCGAGTAGACGGTGCGAACGTCGGCGCCGCGGGTCTTCTCCCGCAGCAGCGAAGATCGCGAGCCCGGCACCCGCAGCATGTCACCGAAGGTACAGATCGTCGATCCGGTTCGGCGAGTCAGGGCAATCATCTGATCTATGAGATGCGAGGGAGTGACACAGACGGGGCAGCCCGGACCACTGCGCAGGTCCACGTATCCGCGCAGCAAATCGCGGAGACCACTGGCACTGAAGGCCATCGTGTGGGTGCCACAAACTTCCATCAATCGCAGGGGGCGCCCCAGCTCATCCACCCGCCGGCGGATCGCCCGCAGAATCCTTCGCCCCAGCTCGGGATCGCGAAAG
>JAWOBW010000303.1:0-5111 GCA_046484105.1 Bacillota bacterium | reverse complement strand
GTGCTGTACAAGCGTCTGGTTGTTGGTCCCTCCGCCTGATATCCATATGGTGGTGGGTTTTGTCTCCTCGTTGTACTCTTTTTTGTAAAAATCGCTTATGGAAAGGGCGGTAAGCGCTGTAACGGTAGCGAGCTTGTTAACAGAGGAGAGTCTTTTGAGTTTTCTGTTGTCTAAAAGTTTCTCAAGTTCCCCGGGGTCGGCCGTTTTGGGTGAAGGGTAGCTGAACCATTTATCCTCGATAAGTGATTCCAGGGTGCCGGTATCGATCTCTCCGGACTGGGCGGTATCGCCGTCGCGGTCAAAATCTGAACTGATTCCTGTCCGGGAGGCGACGATGTCCATGAGGTTTGTTCCCGTCGGTCAACCACTGCAGAAGCATCCGGCGCCCGGGGCCGGGACCGCGCCACCTGAACAGGGAGCGCATCCTTCCTCCCACCAGGACGCCGCCGAGGACCCGCGTCTCTTCGCCGCAGCAGGTCATGTCTATGCACATCGGGAGTGGAATGGACAGTGCGAGTGCCACAATTGCGGTGAGGAGCGGGGCAAAAAGCGCCATGTATTCATCTTGCCCGGCCTCAACGCGGCCTATCCGTCACCGGGATCCGTCAACTCGGGCAGAGGGGGAAGGGATTCGAGGCTCTTCAGACCGAACTGCTCGAGGAAACGTTCAGTGGTGCGGTAGATCTTGGGTCGGCCGGGCACGTCCTTACGTCCGACAACTCGTATCAGCCCCTCATCGGTGAGCCTCCGCAACAGGTGGGAGGTGCTGACTCCCCGCACGTGATCAATCTCGGGCCGCGTGATCGGCTGGCGATACGCAATCAGCGCCAGCGTCTCCAAAGCAGCCGCCGACAGCTGTTCGCTGCGCGGCGTCAGTATTCGCTCAACCATGGAAGCATACTCCACCCGGGTCCGCAACTGATACCCCCCGGCCACCGCCAGCAGCTGGACGCCGCTGCCGGGAACATCGTACCGTTCCCTCAGGTCATACAGCAGCGCTTCCATCTCATCCGGCTGCACCTGCACCGCCTCGGCCATTTCCTCCACGCTCAGGGGTCCCGGTGCGGCGAAGAGGCAGGCCTCGACGGCACCGAGCTGCTTACGTCTGTCCGTCAGTCGCGTTCTCTGTTCCATCTGAGTCGGCAACTCCCTCCCCCGGTGTTAATTGATAAACCATTATGGGACCGAACCTCTCGGTCTGCGCAACTCGCATCTCCCGGGCCCGGATGAGCTCCAGCAGTGCCACGAAGGTGACTACCACCAGAGTCCGCCCGCGGCGCACGGGGAAGATCCGGCCAAACTCCACTGCTCCCCCGGCCTCCGTCAGCTCCCTGCGAATCGTGTTCATGCATTCTGAGACCGACACCTGCTCGCGGGCTATGGTGCGAACCTCGGCGACATCATCGATCAGGAGTTTCTCCAGCGCCGAGACCAGGTCGGACAGGTCTGCTCCCTCGATGTCCGCCAGCGACTCCTCCCATTCCCGGATCTCCGGCGGCAACCTGGGAAACTGCTTCTGCATATCCTCGGCACGCCGGCTGAGATCCTGGGCAACCTCCTGGTAGCGACGATACTCCATCAACTGGGCCAGCAGCACTTCCGGCCCGCCCTCATACTCCAGCTCCTCTTCCTCGTCCTCTGACCCGCTCACCGGGGCCAACATCCTCCCCTTCCTCTGCAGAAGGTCCGCGGCCGCGTGGGCAAAGTCCACCTGTACGCTCAAGTCCACCTCCTCCTCGTAACACGCGGAGACGAAGTCCCTGACGAAGTTCGAGACCGGCAGCTCTTTCAGGTACTGCTCCTCATCGCCCATCTCATCCGCGGCCTCCGCGGCCTCCCCGAGGCGACGGAGTATGGACTCACCGGGGCCGTCACCGGAGTCCGACATGTGCTCTCCTCCCTTCGTCACATGACAAGAGGACTGACGACGAATACGATGAAACGCTCCAGGGCGGCGGCGGCCGGACCCATGATCGCGGTGATGGTCCGGGTCAACACCAGGAGCATCAGAATCAGCCAGCCGTACTGCTCGAGTTGATACAGAACGCGTCGAAAGGGCGACCGCTGCGGTATCAGGGCACTCAGCACCCGGGAGCCGTCCAGCGGGGGAATGGGCAACATGTTGAACACGGCCAGGAATATGTTGTACAGCAGGAAGTAGTAGACCATGGTGCCTGCAGTGCTGAATCTGAGGGTCGGAAACTGCAGCAGCGAGTACATGGCGATGCAGGCCATCAGGACGTTGCTCGCCGGGCCGGCCAGACTGGTCAGCAGAAGACCCCTATCCCGATCGCGGAAATACATCGGGTTTATCGGCACCGGTTTCGCCCATCCGAAGCGGAACATCAGCAGCATCAACGTCCCCACCAGGTCCAGGTGCACCAGAGGATTGAGCGACAGCCTGCCGCTCGCCCTGGGGGTTGGATCTCCCAGCGAATCGGCAACGTAGCCGTGGGCAAGTTCGTGAAACGTCAGGGCCAGCAGCAGCCCCGGTACACTGAGAAGAAGCGTCATCGGATCTCTTATCATGCGTGTCTTCTCCGCCTTCCACCGACCCGGTCCACCGCCGACATCTCGAACAGGAAGTTCGCCTCTCGCATGTTATCATATCAAAATGGGGAAAAACTGCCCACCGCCGGGGACGCAGAGCCTCCCGACGTCGTCAGCGCTGAATGCACTCGCGGTCAGCTCCCCCGCGTCGGATCCCCCGGGTGCAGTACGGAGGGTCTCCGCCGGTGGGCCGTCACCGGCCGTCGATAGATGACGTCGGTGAACCCGTTCCAGTTGAAGGGAATGACGGGCCAGAGATAGGGAACACCCCATGAACGGGTGAAGGCGAGCAGCAGCACATTCAACACCAGGCCGGCCACCAAACCGATCGGCCCCAGCAGTCCGCCGATCAGCAGCAGCGCGATGCGGCAGAGGCGGAGGGCAACGCTCAGCTCCCAGCTGGGTATGGCGAAGTAGGCGAGGGCCACCACCACCACGTACAGAATCACCTCGCTGTTGAACAAACCGACCTCCACCGCCAGCTCACCCAGGAGCACCGCCCCGATTATGCCCAGGCTTGTGGCCAGGGCACTGGGGGTATGGACCAGTCCCATCCTGATCAGCTCGATGCCCGCCTCACCGAAGACGAATTGAAGCAACAGGGGAAGATTGGGTGGCTCCCGTGGGCCTATGAAGGCCAGGGCATCGGGGATGAGGTAGTCATTGGTGGCCATCACCAGCCACACCGGCGTTCCGATCCAGGCCAGGACCACGCCCAGGTAGCGGAGAAGGCGCAGGAAGCTGCCGTTGAGTATCGATTCGTGAAACTCCTCCGCGTGCTGCAGATGGTGGAAGAAGGTCACCGGCAGCATGATCACCGACGGCGTGCCGTCGATCATGACCAGTACGTGCCCCTCGAATAGAAACTCCGCCGCCACGTCGGGGCGCTCCGTGTGACGCACGACGGGAAAGGGATTCAGCCGGGATCTGCCGAGGGTCATGAATTCGACCACGCTCTTGTCGGTCATGGATATGCCGTCGATGTCGATGGCCTCGATCGAGTTCACCACCGTAGCCACCGTCTCCGGGTCAGCCAGATCCTGTATGTGAATCACGACCACGTCGGTCTGTGAGCGGGCTCCGACGGTTATCAGCTTCACCCGCAGGCTGTGGTCGCGCACCCTCCTCCGCAAGAGGGCCAGATTGGTCACCAGGGTCTCCACGAAGCCGTCCCTCGGCCCCCGCATCACCCTCTCCAACTCCGGCTCATCCACGGCCCGCTGTGGGTAGGTTCTGCTGTCGATCACCATGCAGCGATCCTCCCCGTCGAGGAAGATGGCCGCGGGTCCGCTCAGTATCTCATCGGCCGCCGCATACATGTCATCCACCAGCTCGCACTCAACATATCCGACGAACCTGTTGTAGAGGCTGTCCATGGGTCGGGGCAGGATGTCCTCGCGGCTGAGGTGGGTGAGGCTATCCACGATGAACAGGAGTATGCCATCCTTGATGAAGCCATCCACCCCCACCAACAGCGCATCCCGCCCGGCCACGGTGAACTCCTTGGCCACCAGGTCGAAGGAGTCACCCAGGCCGATCTCGTCGGCGAGAAACTGGCGGTTCTCCGCCAGGTCGCTTTTGACCGGTTGTCGTCTGCGCTGTCGCGCCTTCAATTCAATCTCCCTCTCAGCCCTTCGGATTGAACAGGACCGCCATCAGGTAGCCGAAGACCACGGCCACCGTTATGCCGCAGGAGGCGGCGGATATGCCGCCGGTGAAGAGACCGGTCAGTCCCTCCTCGTTCAACCCCTTGAGGATCCCGGTGACCAGGGCATGGCCGAAACCGGTGAGAGGCACGGTCGCCCCGGCCCCACCGAAGTCCACCAGCGGTTGATACCAGCCCAGCCCGCTGATGACCGCTCCCCCCGAGACAAACAACACCATCACGTGGGCGGCAGTGAGATCCGTCAGGTTCAACACCAGCTGGGCTGCCACGCAGAGCAGCCCTCCCGTCACGAAGGCGGTCAGGTAGTCCAAGGCGACACTCCCTTCAGCTGGCGTCATCGACCTCTATTAGAATCGCGTGCGCCAGCCCTGGAATAGATTCTCCCTGTTTGCACGCGATGGGACTGTGCAGGGCCCCAGTGCCCACCAACAGGACCTCTCTGATCTCTCTCTCTTTCAACAGACGCCATATGTGACCGCAGAATACCACCGCCGAGCACGCACAGCCGGAGCCCCCCGAATCGACCTCCTGGTCGCCTGCGTATATGAGCAGGCCGGTGTCGAGGAAGCGGGATTCATCCAGCTGCAGTCCCACCCCGGAGGCCAGGTCGAGGGCCAGCCTGCGTCCCAGCCGTCCGAGATCGCCCGTCAGTATCAGATCCACGTCACCCGGGTCCCTGCAGGTGTCGCGAAAGTGAGCCGCGATGGTATCCACCGCGGCCGGGGCCATGGCTGAGCCCATATCGTAGGGATCAGTCACGTCGTAGTCCACCACTCTGCCCGGTGTGGCCGCCGTTATCATCACACCGGCTTCCCCGGCCGCGGGACCCGCGGCGCCGGCCAGGAGGACGGAACCCGCCCCGCTCACCGTCCACTGGGACTGAGGAGGGCGCTGC
>JAWOBW010000025.1:0-3090 GCA_046484105.1 Bacillota bacterium | reverse complement strand
GTGCTGTTGCGCCGGCCCGGCCGCGAGATTGAAGCCCTCACTGATCCGGCCGAGGCCCGGTGGATCGATCTCATGGACGCCGACCTCGCCCGCCGTCAGCACGATGAGCTGGCTGAGATATACCGACGTCACGGGGTCGAGGTGCACTACATAGAGGAGATGGCCCCGGACAGACCCAATGCGCTGTTCGTGCGCGATCAGGTGGCGATGACCCCGGAGGGTGCCATCGTGGCCCGGCCGGCCCTCGACTCCCGCCGGGGTGAGGAGCGTTACGCGGCCGAGGCCCTGGCCCGGCTGGGGGTGCCGATCATTCGGACGATCAGCGGTGGAGGCACCTTTGAGGGCGCCGACCTGATGTGGGTTGACCCGACCACCGTCATCATTGGAGTGGGCAATCGCACCAACCGGGAGGGGGCGGCCCAGGTTGAGGAGGTCCTGCGGAGGATGGGGGTGCAGACCTTCCTCTATTTCCAGGTTCCCTACGGACAGGCCCACATCGACGGCCTCTTCAACCTGGCTGGTCCCGATGTGTGCGTGTTCTTTCCCTGGCAGACGCCCTTCGAGGTGGCCGACGTCCTTCGCAGACGCGGTTACCGGATGATCGAAATCACCTCCCCAAGGGAGGCCAAGACGACCATGGCCAGCAACTTCGTGTGCCTGGAGCCGGGCAGGATTGTCATGCCGGCGGGCAGTGTCCGCACACAGGAGAAGCTGGAGGGCGCGGGGCTGGAGGTCATTGCCGCCGACGTGTCGGAGCTGCAGAAGGGATGGGGCGGAATCCACTGCATGACGGCCTTTCTGCATCGCGACAGAGTGTGATCGAGAGGAACAAATTTCTTTTGCGGGCGTCTCCTCTCATGGGAGCCACATATTTGCTGCTCTGGTGGGAAATATAGCGGTGAGATGCCAGGCAGCCTGGGATGGAGTGGGATTTGGAAGATGCACGTGCGCTGGCCAGCGGCCTTTCTGACAGCGGCAGTACTGGTGTTCACAGCTCTGGCGTTTGCCCCACCTGCCGGAGCGAGTCCGGCTCAGGGTGAGGTGGTTTCGCAGAGTTTCGACGGCCACGTCCTCGACCCGGAATCCCTCGAGGCCAGCTCGGCCATCCTGCTGGACATTCGCACCGGAGCGCTGTTGTTCGAGAAGGCTCCCGACGAGCCCTACGGCCCGGCGTCGCTGGCGAAGATAGTGACCCTCGCCCTGACGTACGCCGCCATTGAGCAGGGAAGGGTGGCCCCGGACGATCTGGTCCTGGTCAGTGAAAAGGCCTGGTCGGCAAATGTTCCCGGCTCGAAGATGTTCATAGAAGTCGGCGAGCAAATTGAGCTGGGAACCCTCATGACGGGCATGATCGTCGCCTCCGGCAACGATGCGTGCATCGCGGTGGCGGAGCACCTGGCCGGCAGCGAGGAGGTCTTCGTGGGCCGGATGAATGATCTGGTCCAGCAGTTGGGAATGGAGGAGACCGTACTGGGAACAGTTCACGGCCTCCCCGCCGAGGGACAGAGGACCACTCCGAGGGATGTGGCCCGGCTGGTGAGGTTCTTCACCCTCACCTATCCCCAGGCGGAGGACATCACCCGGCAGGAGAGCTTTACCTACGCGACAATTACGCAGAGCAACCGCAACGGCCTGTTGTTTCGGGATGAACGGGTCACGGGGTTGAAGACCGGATACACCCGGGAATCCGGCTATCACCTGGTGGCTACGGCGAGGGAGGGAGAGGAGTACTATGCCGCCATCGTCATGGGCGTCGCGGCGGGAGAGGACCTGCCCGAAAACGTGGCTGCCCCCATCCGCGAGGCGGACGCGCAGCTGCTTCTGGACTGGGCTTTCGACACCTTTGATCGGTCTGCGGTGAAGACTGATGACGCCCTGCCGGAGGAGGTCCGGGTCTACGGAGGGCGGGAGCGCACCGTGGGGATCCGGACGGGGGAGGAGCCCGAGGTCACGGTTCTGGCCGGGACTGAGGACCAGATCCGCGTGGAGGTGTCCGTGGAGGAGTCTCCAGTGGCTCCCCTTTCCCGGGACGCTGTGATCGGAACCCTGAGGGTATACTGGGAGCCCCCGGAGGAGTCTGACGGCGCAGAGTCGGTGCACCTGGGGGAGTGGAATCTGTATCCCGCGGAGGAGGTCGAGCGGGGGTCCTGGTGGCGCCGACTGGTGGACGGCATACTCCTGTTCTTCCAGCGCCTGCGGCAGTGACACGAAAGCGGCCGCGGGGCAGGAGAATGTTTCCTTTGTGATGAATAATGAATCATGTAGGCAGAGTAGATGCTCTAGGGGGATGTGGTGACAATGCGATCAAGGCGCAGAGTCGTGGTGTGGACGGTCATCGGCATCGTGCTGGCCCTCCTGCTTCTGTCATCCACGATCGCGTACTATTATACGGAAGTGCTCTGGTTTGAGGCACTCGGTTACCTCAGCGTGTTCTGGACGATCCTCCGGGCGCGCCTGCTGGTGGGACTGGCTGCTGGGGCGCTGTTCGCCCTGTTTCTCTTCGTCAATCTCCGCTACGTGCGGGGTAGCATACTGCACCTGTCCAGCCAGATGGACGAGCTGCAGACCGGGCAATGGTTTCTGCCACGGACCATCAACCGGGTGATCATCGGAGTCTCGGTGGTGTTCGGCCTGCTGGCGGGAATCTCATTTGCAACCGAGTGGGAGACCGTTCTTCGCTATCTGAATCAGGTGCCCTTCGGGACTGCCGACCCGCTGTTCGGCCGGGACATAGCTTACTTCGTGTTTACCTTGCCCTTTTACCAGGTGATTTTCAACTCGGTGGGGTTTCTGATACTGCTGACCATTCTCATCATGGCGCTGATCTACTTCTTTGCCGGCTCGGTCAACTTCCTCGGCGGCAGGGTGAACGTGCACCCCAGGTCGCGCAAACACCTGGGAGTTCTCCTGGCCTCCTACCTGCTGCTGAAGGCGTGGGGCTACTGGCTGGATGCCTACCACCTGGTCTATTCGACCCGCGGGGTGGCATTCGGGGCCAGCTACACCGACATGCAGGCCCAGCTGCCGGTATTTCGCATCATGTCCATTCTCGCGATCCTGTCAGCCCTCGTGTCCCTGTGGTACATCAGG
>JAWOBW010000283.1:0-4519 GCA_046484105.1 Bacillota bacterium | reverse complement strand
AGATTCAGTTCGGCCAGGATGTCCAGGGCGCAGAGCAGGCCGGTCAGGTTCAGCCCCGGAATCTCCTCCTGCAGCCCCTCCAGGACCCGTCCCGCCTGGCTAAAGGGCGGCCTTTCGCCTTCCTCCTCGGTCGCGGCCACCTCGTCCCGGGCGGCACTCGCGGTGAGGTGGTCATATACCCGGCGCAGGGTCTGCTCCTCCGGATACAGCTCGCGCAGAAGCCCCCAACGACGCCGCAGGGCGGCCAGGACCATCTCTTCTGTCCCCCCGCCCGCGGGGCGGAAGGCCCGAAGCACCAGCTGCACCCGCTCGCGACCCCGCCAGCGGTCAATTCTCGGGGCATACACCATGTCTATCCGGCGGGGAGCGGACGCCCGCACCCACTCGCCGGCCATATTGAAACCGACCACCCTGAAGGCAGCCGAGTCCAGCTCCAGCATCAGGTGTCTCCCGGACTTCCCCACCGGCCTGGCCCTGCGCACCTGCACGTCACGCGACAGAAACAGCGGCCGGGGGTGCTCACGCCCGAAGGGCCCCAGTTCCTCCAGCTGCTGCACCGAACGGGCGTGCACCTGGCGCAGGGGAATCTCACCGGCGACGCGCAGCCGGGGAAGAACGATCTCCGGGCTGATCCCGGGGCGGACGGCCGCATCCATCCTCCGCGCAAACTCCTCCAGCCGGTCCCGGCGCACGCTCATCCCCGCCGCCAGGTCGTGGCCGCCGAACCCCTCCAGGAGGTCCTCGCAACACTTCAGTGCGCCCAGCAGGGACAGGCCCGACAGGCTCCGCCCGGATCCGCGCAGCAGGGAGGGTTCCTCCGGATCCGGGGCCAGTACCACCGCCGGCCGCCGGTACTGCTCGACCAGGCGCGAGGCCACCAGCCCCAGGATTCCCGGATGCCAGGTCTCGTCCCAGAGCACCAGGCATCCCCGGTCCAGGGATTCGACCCCAGTCTCGAGCCGCAGCTGCGCCCGCGCCACCGTCTCATCCAGCATCGCCCGCCGGACCTCGTTGACGCACTCGCAGGTCGCCGCCAGCTCCTCCGCTCTCTTGCCCTCGGAGGTCAACAGCATCTCCACCAGGGGGGCCGCGTCTCCCAGGCGACCGGGGGCATTGATGCGCGGAGCCAGGGTGAAGGCCAGGTCCCTCTCGGTGACTGTGGACAGGTCCAGCCCCGCCCGCGCGGCCAGCGAAATTATCCCCTGACGCGGCGCCCGGCGAAGCTGTTCAAGTCCGGCGGCGACCAGGATCCGGTTCTCACCCGTCAGGGGCACCATGTCCGCCACCGTTCCCAGGGCGGCCAGGTCCAGCAGTTTCGACAGATCGTCCCCGGAGACGGCCCGGCACAGCTGGTAGCACACGCCGACCCCGGCCAGGTGGGAATAAGGATAGGTCGAGTCATCCACCCACGGGTCGACGATCGCCGCCGCGGGGGGCAGGACATCAGGAGGCCGGTGGTGATCGGTCACGATCACGTCCAAGCCAACCTCCCGCGCCGCCGCCACCTCGTCGCGGGAACCTATGCCGCAATCGACGGTGATCAGCAGCTGCACCCCGTCGCCGGCGGCCTCCTCGACCGCGGCCGCCCCCAGGCCGTAGCCGTCGCGCAGCCGGTGGGGCAGGCGGAAGTCGACATCCCCGCCCATCCCCCGCAGGACGCTGAGCATCAGGGCGGTGGAGGTGATGCCGTCACAGTCGTAGTCACCGTAAATGCGGATCTTCTCTCCCCGGGAGAGGGCATCCCTCACCCTCTCCACGGCGCGGGACGCGTCGGGTAGCTCGAAAGGATCAGCAAGATCGTCCAGATCACGGGACAGCAGTCTCCTCATCTGTTCCGCCCCGGTAACTCCCCTGGAGGCCAGGGTGACCGCGGCCAGGTGGAGCAGGCCACCCTCCCGCTTGAGCTTCTCCACCACCTCCGGATCGGGGCGAGATACTCGCCAGGTGACTATGGATGATCCTCCTCTCGCTCGCCCTCACCGGAGGTCATCTGTTTCAGGCTCTCTTCCAGGGTGTTCAACTCCAGGCGCAGGCGCTCGTTCTCCAGAGTCAGCTCGTCCTTCTTTGCCTCGAGACGTCGGATTTGATTGGCCGCCTCCCGCTGTCGGAGCTTGGTGAGCAGGTGACGGTAAATGTTGACCGCTCCGATGAACAGACCGCCGGTGGCGGCGGCCGCGACGATCACCACGATCAGAGAGGTCTGCACCTCCCAGTGGAAGAAACGCACGGGGAGAACCATGGGATTCTGAGCGGCGAAGATGGCTATGCCCACCGCGGCGATGAGGAAGATTATCAGGGTAACGGTAAAACGCACGGCAGGACCTCCTTTCCCATTCATGAAATAGAGTTCGGCACAGCTGCCACCGTATCCTCGTCAGACCGGCAGCTCGCGCCTCTCCCCATCCAGGAGACCCCGCGTCACCATCACGCGCGTGAGACCGTCTTGGCGGGACGCCAGTCCTGCCAGGCGATCCACAGAGGGCTGGCGAGGAAGATGGATGAATAGGTTCCGACCACGATTCCCAGGAGCAGGGCGGCGGTGAAACTCCTGATGGTCGCCCCGCCGAAGGCCCATATGCTTCCCACGGCGACGAAGGTGGTCACCGAGGTGGCCAAGCTGCGCATCAGGGTCTGACGGATGCTCCGGTCGACGGTGAAGGCCAGGTCCTCGCCTCTCTTCCGGTAGCGGAGGTTCTCCCTGATCCGGTCGAATACCACAATGGTGTCGTTGACCGAGTAACCGACGATGGTCAGGACCGCGGCGATGAAGGCGCCGTCTATCTCCATCCGCAGAAGCGAGAACAGTCCCAGCGTAATGACGCTGTCGTGGAGCAGGGCGGCAATGGCACAGGCGGCGAAACGGAACTCAAAACGAAGGGTGATATAGGTGATCATGCCCAGGATGGCCACGCCCACGGCCAGAAGACCCGCCCGCGTCAGCTCCCGGCCGATGGCGGGAGACACCTCGTCCAGCAGCGCGATCTCGAAGCTGCCCAGCTCCGCCAGGGCGGCATACATGGCCTCCCTGTCCCCTCCCGAGGGAAGATCCCGTGCCCGGATGCGAATGGTGGGCGATTCTGATGAGCCCAGGCGTTGGACCTGCGCTCCCTGCGTCTCCGGGTACCCGGCGAGAACCTCCTCCACTGCGGCGGGAGTCACCGGATCCTGATAGGCCAACTCCAGCACCGATCCCCCGGTGAAATCCACACCCAGGTTCAGGCCCTGAAAGAGAAGACTGACGATGCCGATCAACAGCAGTGTCCCCGAGAGGGCGAACCACAGTCTCCGTGTCCCCATGAAGCTGAAGGAGTTCAGAGGCAGCCGCACCTCGTCCCCATACCGTCTACTCATCCTGTTCCCTCCTCGATCCGAAGAAGGCCGGCCCCTCAGTGATCAGGCCCGCCCCCGCCATCTGAACCATGGCCACCCGGGTGATCACCATGGCGGTGAACATGCTCACCACGATGCCGAGAGACAGGGTGACGGCAAATCCCCGTATGGGTCCGCTCGCCAGCCAGTACAGAACCCCGGCCGCGATCAGCGTGGTCACATTCGCATCCAGGATGGTGCGGAATGCGGTCGTGAAACCACTGTCGATCGCCGCCCTGGGGGTGGCTCCGGAGCGGACTTCCTCCTTTATTCGCTCAAAGATGATCACGTTGGCGTCCACTGCCATGCCAATGGAAAGAATGATGCCGGCTATGCCCGGGAGGGTGAGCGTGGCATTGATGCCCGCCAGGGCCACCAGCACCAGGACGATGTACAGGCCCAGGGCCACCACCGCCCAGACGCCGGGAACCCGGTAGAATGTCACCATGAGGGCGACCACCGCCGCCACAGCTATGATGGCGGCGCGCCAGCTCTGGGCAATCGACGCCTCTCCCAGGGTCGCGCTGACGAACTGCGGTCGCAGCGGGACCAGGTCCACCGGCAGGGCGCCGGAATTCAGCACCACGGCGATCTCCTGCGCCTCCTGCAGGGATTCATACCCCTCGATGACACCCCTGCCGTCAGAAATCACTCCGCGCACGTACGGGGCCTGCACCACCTCGTCATCCAGCAGGATGATGATCCGCCGGTGCAGGTGCTCCCGCGTCGCCTCGGCGAACAGCCTGGTGCCCTCGGCGTCGAACTGAAGGCTCACGATCGGCTGCTGTCCCCCGGCCTCGGTTCGCTGGAACAAGGCCTGGGCCTGGGTGAGGTTCTCACCCGTCAGCAGGACGTTGCCCTCCTCGTCGGTGAACTCCAGCCGCGCCGTCCGCCCGATGATCTCCAGGGCCTCCTCGGGATCCTTTATGCCCGGCAGGTTGACCACGATTCTCCTGGCCCCCTCCCGGACGATGACCGGCTCGGTGACCCCCAGTGCATCCACCCGGCGGCGGATGACCTCCATAGCGGAAACCATGGCCACATCGGTTACCGGCTCGTCCGTCTCCTCCGCCTCGAGGACTATGTGAATCCCGCCCACGAGGTCCAGGCCCTTGTTTATGTCATCCCAAACCGGTTGATACAGTCCGAA
>JAWOBW010000255.1:0-4295 GCA_046484105.1 Bacillota bacterium | reverse complement strand
GCACCCCCGGGGCGCCTTCGCCTGGGGGTGCTCGCTGTGAAGGCACAGAGAGCCCGGCTTTTGCTCGATCTCGATGTCCAGAAACCCCACTACCTCATCCTGCGCGTCTGCGGCCACCAACTCGATGGATTCTCCCTCGTAGGTCGGCCTGTCCCGGTAAAGATACAGCCATGCGATGGAGTTCGCAGCCGCCGTCAACCAGCACTTCAGCCAGCTTCGGGCATGTCTCGGCTCATATGGGATAATCCTGTATGGCTCCGTCAACCGCTATTCCCTTCCTCGCAGGTTTCATCGGCTCAACGCGACAGGCCCGCTGGTTGCGGGCCACCCAATCCTTTCGCCGTCAGCTGCCGCGGCCGGACTGTGAACGTCCCTCCGGTACCACTGGGAGGGTGATGTGCGAGGGGTGCTTCGCATCGTGAAATACGCTGTTGCGCGCCACCTCGGTCGTTCGATGTCTTCCCGGCGGTTCGCCGGTGTTCGGGTTGACCTCGTACTTGGGCCAGTTGCTGCTGGAGACGTCCACCCGGATCCTGTGGCCGGCCGCGAAGAGATTGGAGGTCGGGGGCAGGGGGAAGCGCAGTTCGTAGGTTTTCCCCGGGGTCATCAGCTCCTCGCGCTCATAGCCTCCCCGATACCTGCACCGCTGTAGGGAGTGGGTCAGCTCGAGGGCGTAGCCCTCCGGGCAATCGGGGTGGGGCGGGTACTGGTCGATGAGCTTGGCGGTGAAATCCGTGTCGACTGCGGAGGAGCTGACGTATAGCACTACCTCGATGGGACCGGTGATCTCCACATCCTCGGACAGGGGTTCGGTCTGAAAGACCAGCACGTCGCGGCGCGCGGCGTGGGGAAGCCGGGTTTGTCCCGCGCCGGTGCTGGGATCCTGGCGCTGGTGGTATCCACCACCGCCCGAGGAGAAGACATTCTGTCCCGGGGGGGCGGTCGACGGCACCGGGTTGGCCGGATCAAAGTCGTAGGTGGTGGGTTTTGAAGCGGTCGGCCGCTTGGTAGACAGCGACCCGCCCCGGTGCAGGAAGTAGCGCCTGTTGAGGGCGCGGGCCAGGGGCCACTGTTGTTCATCCCGCCAGGTGCCGCCGTGATCCAGCCTGCCGCTGGGCAGCTTGCTTCCAGTTCCCCCACCCATGACGAAAATCTTCACCGGGGCCTCGCGGTCGACGCCGTTGTCGATGCCCTTGAGAGTGCGGTCGAACCAGCGCCTGCGTTCCTCCAGGGAGGCGAAGGCGGCGTCGGGTCCGAAGTCGACATCACCGGCGAAGGTGAGCTTCTCCGATGACATGCTGTGGATCCAGGGTCCCATGATCAACCGCTGGGGCGACTTCTTACTCCTGGCCATCTCCCGGTAGTTCCGCGGGGTCTCCAACGTGTATCCGTCGTACCAGCTGCCCAGCCAGGTGACCGGGACGTCCTTGTACTCGTCGAAGTGAGGATCGAGGTTTAGCCCGGGATTATGCCAGAACTCGTCGAGTTCTCCCCGGGTCATGTAGTCGATGAGCGCCTGTTCGTAGGTGCGCAGGAGTGCGAGCGGAGTCTGCCCGCGGCGGAGGGGGTAGCCCTCTCGGAGCCATTCCATGAGGTGTTTCTGCATGTCTTGGACGGCGGCCTTGAGGGTGGGATTGCGGCGGGCCTCGCGGCTGGTGGCCGCCATTTTCAGTATCCAGTTGAACCGGTGATTCTCGAAGGCACCTCCCCGGCGACTGCGGGTTCGGTGGTAGCTGCCGTATCCCTGGCTGATGTACTGCGAGGTCAGGTAGGGCGGGTCGGTGGTGGCCATGCTGGCCTGGGTCTGGGCCAGGTATGAAGTGCCCATCGTGCCCACCCTGCCGTCGCACCAGTCCTGTCGTCCCACCCACGAGATGCAGTCGTGCCCGTCTTCAGCCTCGTTCACAAAGGGCTCGAATTCACCCTCCGACCCGTAGCGTCCGCGCACGTCCTGGATGACACAGGCATACCCGCAGGCCGTGAAGTAGCGGGCGATCTCGACCATCTGCTCCCCGGATCGATCGTACGGGGTGCGGATGAGGATCACCGGCCAGCTGGCCTCATCATCCTCTTCCTCGGGCAGGTATATGTCGGTGGCCAGCGTGACGCCGTCGCACATCGGGGCGACCTGCGTCATCCGCCGGTAGTGTTCGCCTGATTCCATCTGATGTTCAACTCCCTTTTGCCGCCGGCTCATTCCGCACCGTGCGTCGTGAGCTTTCACCACTGGCCGGCGATTTCAGATGATCCGCGCAGGCTGCACCGGCTGGCGGTCCTCAGTACCGTTTCTGCGAAGGGTGCGAAAATCCTCCGTTGCATCCGGTACCGTTCTGCGCGGCCGGAGCTCTCCCGGGGCAGATCCGCCCGCGTCGCACAAGGACGAGAGGAGGGCGGTGACGAAGATATAAGCGGGGAAACTCGGTTAGGTTGTTCAGGCCGGCCCGGACGAGTTCCTCCCGACCTGCGACACGATGGCCGGCTCGCGGGTGAACCCGTCTCTGACATCTGCGCGGGATGGGATGATAGGCGTGTGGGCGGGGTCACCGCCGCATGCGAGGTCGGTGAGACGCGGACAGCACTGGCGGGGGCGGGTGCGCATCCGCCCGGCTGGCATCGGTTCGGTTTGCCGGGAGGAGCACGACCGGCTGCGGCAGATCATCGAGGAGGGTAGCGGCGCCCAGCATCTATACGGGAGGCAAACTATGATCAGGTTTCTGCATCTGGCGGACTTGCACCTCGGGTGGAGCCCGTCGTTTCTGGAAGGCGACAGGAGAGCCGCGCGCCGGCGGGAGAGGGACGCTGCACTGCGGCGGGCAGTTGACTGGGCCCTGCGGGAGGATGTGCACTTTGTGCTCATAGCCGGCGACCTTTTCGACAGCCACGCCCCCGGGCGCGGCACGGCCCGGGAGGCTGCCGAGCAGCTAGCCAGGCTGGAGCGCGCTGGCCTGCGCGTGATCACCGTACCGGGCAACCACGATGAGATTTCCTATCACAACAGCATATACCGGAGAGAGGGAGACTCGTGGCCCGGGTATCTGGTCACCGACCCCATGCCGGCGCACTGCCTGAGCTTCGAGGTTTCCGGCACCTCCGTTCACCTTTACTCCATGGCCTACACCGGCGGGGTCACCAACGTAAGCGGCCTGGGGCAGCTGCCGCGGCTGAGCGAGGGAGGGATTCACATCGGGGTGTTCCACGGATCACTGGACTGGGATGCCGGGGAGAGGAGTCTCCCCCTGAGTTCCCGGGCCCTGGAGAGGGCCGGATACCACTACACCGCCCTCGGCCACATACACCGACACCAGGTGACGAGGGTGGGCGGCGGCCTCTGCTGCTACGCCGGGATGGTCGAACACAAGAGCCTGGCAGAACCGGGGGTGGGTCATCTGACCATAGTGTCGGCTGCCGATGACGAGATCACCCTGGAGAAACCCCCGCTGCCAGCCAGGGATCACCGCTGGGAGACGATAGACGTGTCACCGCTCAGTGATCAGGATGAGCTCATCCGCAGGTGCCGGGAGCTGGCGAATCCCGAGGCGGTGGTCGGGGTGCAGCTGCGAGGGGCTGCCACATTTCCGCTCATCCCCGGGCAGCTGCAGGATGCCCTCGAGGGGGAGTTCTTCCACCTGGAGGTGAAGGATGACTCCAGCCTGGTCGAGGGGGAGCTGGCCGGCCGCTACGAGAATGAGCTGACGGTCAGGGGACAGTTTGTCCGGGACATGACCGCCAGGATCCGGGGGGCGGAGAGTGCCAGAGAAGAGAGGGTGTTGAAGATGGCCCTGTCGCTCGGGCTCAGCGCCTTCGTTCGGGAGGGTTCACCTTGACCCGGGTCGCACTGAGGAGACTGATCCTGGAGGGTTTCGGCCCCTTTCTCAGCCCGGTGCAGGTGGATTTCTCCCCGGGCCTCAACTGCATGGTGGCCGCCAATGAGAGCGGTAAGTCGTCGCTGGTGAGCGGTTTGATGGCGGTGATATTCGGGATGCCCCAGCGCTCAGACCCGGCGGAGTTCGGTCAGAACCGGTTCCGCAACTGGGAGGGCGCTTCTGTTTTTAGAGGTGAGTTGGAGTTCGAGGCTGACGGTGTCTCATATCGCATCGAGAGAGACTTCGACACCAACCGGATTGCCTTCGCCCGCGAGGAGGAGGGAAGACGCCTGTCGCTGGCCACCGGCGTGCACAACCCACTGGCGCTGAGGCGCAACGAGACGTATGAGGGTAAGCTGGAGGAGATCCTCCGCGTGAACAATAGGGAGACCTTCGAGGCTGTCTTCTGTGTGACCCAGCCGATCCCCGAGG
>JAWOBW010000069.1:0-3894 GCA_046484105.1 Bacillota bacterium | reverse complement strand
GTCGATCCCCCGGGTTCCGGGCCCAGCGCCCGGGACCCGGGGGATCGACTGATCCGGCCCGACCGGTGGAGAATGGAAGGCAGGTGATGGATGGATCATGAAGGAATACGCACTTCGCCGCTTGCTCCTGGCTGTCCCCACGATCTTGCTGGTCATCGTTGTGGTGTTCATGGCTGTTCGCGTCATACCGGGAGACCCGATCGATTTCATGATCCCCACGGACATGGAGGGGGACGCCAAGGAGGAGTACGCGGATCGGATCCGGGCACAGTACGGTTTTGACCAGCCGCTGCACATCCAGCTCATCGACTACATGGGCCGCGTCATCCGGCTGGACCTCGGTAGCTCGCTGCGCCGCCGCACCCCGGTGGTCGAGGAGCTGGTCTGGAGGGTGCCCAATACCCTTCAGCTGGGAGTGTTCGCCCTGACGGTGTCCATCTTGCTCGGGATTCCCATAGGCATAGTGTCGGCCATGCACCGCAGCTCCCTCGGCGATAACGTCGCCATGTTCGGCGCCCTCTTCGGAGTGTCCATGCCCAGCTTCTTCTTCGGTTACATGCTCATGCTGCTGTTCGGCCTCAACCTGAAGATACTCCCCCTGTCGGGTTTCGGGGGGGCCCTATACACCTGGGAGGGTTTCCGGCACGCCGTCATGCCCGGCACAACCCTGGCCCTGGGCTCGCTGGCGGTTCTGGCCCGCTTCACCCGGTCCAGCATGCTGGAGATCATCGCCGAGGACTACATCCGCACCGCCCGTTCAAAGGGGGTGTCCGAACGCGTCGTCATCTTCAAGCACGCACTGAAGAACGCCCTGATACCGGTGGTCACACTGCTGGGCATCCAGTTCGGCGCGGTGCTGGCCGGTTCCGTGGTGGTGGAGGCGGTGTTCGCCTGGCCAGGGGTGGGCAGGTACATGGTGGGCGGCATAACCTCCCGTGACTTCCCAGTGGTACAGGCCTCGGTGTTGGTGATCGCCTTTGGCTTCATCTTCGCCAACCTGTTGACCGACCTCACCTATGCCTTCATTGATCCTCGCATAGCCTATGACTGAAGCGCTGGAGGTGTCTGAACTTGGCCATTGACAGAGCAGACCTCGCATCGACCGCGGATGACATGACTGATCTGACCGGCATGGGCCTGAAGCTGGTCCGCCGCTTCGTGAGAAACCGCATGGCCACCGCCGGCATGATCATCCTGCTGTTCATCTTAGTGGTGGCGATATTCGCGCCGTGGATAGCCCCCTTTGACCCTCAGGCGCAGAACCTGCGCAGGCGCTTCGAGACGCCCTCGCCCGATCACTGGTTCGGCACGGACGAGCTGGGCCGGGACATATTCTCGCGGATAGTGTATGGTTCGCGGGTCTCTCTGATGGTGGGGTTCGCGGCCGCCTTCGGAGGCCTGGTGGTGGGCGTGGTCATCGGCATGCTCTCGGGCTACTACGGCGGCCGCTTCGACGACCTGGTCATGCGCCTGATTGACGTGATGATGTCCTTTCCCGGGATACTGCTGGCCATACTCATCGTCAGCGTGATCGGCACCGGCACCCTGAACGTCATCATCGCCCTGGCCGTCTGGCGCATTCCCACCTTCGCCCGCATAAGCCGGGGCAGCGTCCTCAGCCTGAAGGAGAAGGAGTTCGTCGAGGCCGCCCGGGCGGTGGGGGCCAACATGCCCCGGATCGTCTTCCGGCACCTGGCCATCAACTCGCTGCCGCCCATCTTCGTCTACCTGAGCCTCTCCACCGCGACGGCCATTCTCACCGCGGCGGCCCTGAGCTTTTTGGGCCTGGGGGTTCAGCCGCCCACGGCCGAGTGGGGGTTGATGGTGAGCACGGGCAGGCAGTTTCTGCGCCAGGCCCCGCACCTCATCATGATTCCCGGACTGGCGGTTTTCGTGACGGTTCTGTCCATCAACTTCGTCGGCGACGCCCTGCGGGACGTTCTGGACCCGCGCCTGAAGATGTAGGGGGGCATTGTGGTGGGGAGACGTCCCCAGGGCGGCCAGATGGACTGTCTTTCGCCCTCACATGAGATCAATGTGAAAATTGGCAGAAGAATTTTCAAAATGAAGAAGGAGTTTCCGGGGAGACGTCGAATAATATATGCGAATGGTGGGTGAGTGTCCCCATCGGGTCACTGCGTGCCTTGGCCGGTTCGCATACACCGAAAATTCAATACACAATTCGGAGATGTTCCGAAAGGGCAAATTCAGCGAAAGCTGGAGGCGCAAAGCCGAGGATCTAAGGCCAGAATATCTGGCTACGATGGCCGGGTTACCGAAGAACTCTTTCTCTTTGAGTTTCCCCCCATGAATCCCATCCTCAACTGATCCGCCTCCAGCTGGGCGAGGAGGCGGATTCTTCTATGGATGTCCCGGAGAACATTGTCGATCGCACAGTGGATGTGGCCGAGAAGGCCCTGCGTGGGCTGTGGGTGCGGCAGCGCGCGATTGCCAACAACATCGCCAATGTCGACACCCCGGGCCACAAGGTGGAGCGGTTTGACTTCGACCGTTACATGCGCGAGGCTCTCTCGGAATCCGGGCCCGGCTCCACCTCGGGATACCTGTCCCGGATGACCTCGACCTCGTTTCGCACTGACGGCAACAACGTGGACATTGACGGCGAGTTGGTGCTGCTGACGGAGAATTCCCTGAGGTATCAGGCGGTCCTGTCGCAGCTGGAGCGGAAGATGGCACTTCTGGGTTCCGTCATCCGGGACTCGTAGGGAGGGAGATGGGATCGGATGTTTCATTTACTCAATGTCTCCGGTTCGGCCCTGACAGCGGGAAGACTGCGCATGGATGTGGCTGCCAACAACATAGCCAACGTGGAGACAACGCAAACGGCCGAGGGCGGTCCCTATCAGCGTCGGACCGTGCTGTTGACCGCCGGCACCGGGGGGTTTGACTCGGTGCTGCGGGCGCAGATCGCCCGTCTTCCCGTCTCGGGCTTTCGCGGGGACCTGGCCGGTGAGTCGGAGGCCGGGGTGCGGGTGGCCCGGATCGTCCGGGACAATTCACCCTCGGACCTCAGACACGAACCGGGGCATCCCCACGCCGACGAGGACGGCTACGTCGCCTATCCCAACGTGGACCTGGTGCGGGAGATGACGGACCTGCTGATGGCCAGCCGTGCCTATGGGGCCAACGTGACCGCCTTCAACGTGAACAAGAACATGCTGTCCAGCACCCTGCGGATGGGTAGATAGGAAGGGAGGGGTAGGCGGTGAGCAGTGTCTCGGGGATGGGGTCCATTCCGGGCGGCATCCGGCCTCCCGTGCCCCCCCGGCTGCCGGCCTTTCCCGGGCGGACCGAGGCGGGGGAGGAGAGCGCATCCTTCGGCGGGATCATGATGAATGCGCTGTCGCAGGTCAATGACCTGGAGCTGGCCGCCGACCGGGCCACACGGGATCTGGCGGTCGGGAAGACGGATGATGTCGTCGGGGCGATACTGGCGGCGGAGAAGGCTCAGCTGGCGATGAGTGCGGCGCTGACGTTGCGGAAGCAGGCGCTGGAGGCCTATGAGCAGATCATGCGGATGCCGGTGTGATGGAGGTTCACTGACTTGAGCGATCATTTGAAGAATGTGGCGGGCAAATGGAATGAGTCTCCTCCCTGGCTCCGGGGACTGCTGGTGGGGACCCTGGTGTGTGGGTTGATTTCCCTGGGGGTCTGGAGGGTCCTGCCCGGCGTCTCGGGAACGGATATGGCCCCGCTATTCAGCGACCTGGCCCTGGAGGATGCCGCGGCGATCAGGGACTACCTGGAGGAGAGGCGAATCCCGCACCGAGTGGCGGCGGGCGGTGGGGTGATCGAGGTGCCCACAGATCGCGTGCACACCCTCCGTCTCGACCTGGCCTCGATGGGCATTCCCAGCCGGGGGGCGGTGGGATT
>JAWOBW010000051.1:0-3215 GCA_046484105.1 Bacillota bacterium | reverse complement strand
CGCAGGCGGCCAGAAGGTGATCGCGCTGGTGGGCCCGACGGGGGCGGGCAAGACCACCACCTGCGCCAAGCTGGCGGCGCGGATGGCGCTGGGCGAGGGGGTGCGGGTGGGGCTTCTGACCCAGGACACCTACCGGATCGGGGCGGTGGAGCAGCTGCGCAAGTACGCCCGCATCCTGGAGATGGACCTGGAGGTGGTGTTCACCCCCGGGGAGATGGGACCCGCCTTGAGGAGACTGGGGGATTCGCAGGTGGTGCTGATCGACACCGCGGGGCACAACCCCCGCGACCGCCGGTGGATGGAGCGGCTGCGGGAATTCCTGGCCGCGGCCGCCGCCGACGAGGTTCACCTGGTTCTCAGCGCGGCGACGGCGACCGAGGATGCGCGCGCAGTCATGGCCCACTACCGGAAGGTGGCATACAACCGGCTGCTTCTGACCAAGATTGACGAGACCGACAGGCCGGGCCGGGCCGTGGCCCTCGCCCGGGACGCAGGCGTTCCCCTCTCCTACGTGTGCACGGGGCAGGAGGTCCCCGACGACATCGGGCCGGCCTCAGACGTACTCTCGGGACTTCTGCTGAGGGGGGTGGTCTGATGGCGCGCGACCAGGCGTCGGTTCTGCGCCGCCGGGCGCAGGCCGCCGGACTGTTTCGGCCAGATCCAGACGGCGATCCGGCGCGCACCCGCACCGTCGCTGTCAGCGGCGGCAAGGGTGGCGTGGGCAAGAGCAACGTGTCGCTGAACCTGGCCTGCCACCTGGGGGAGACGGGGCGGGAGGTCATACTGCTGGACACCGACTTCGGCCTGCCCAACCTGGATGTGCTCACCGGCTGCTCCCCGGCGCGCAGTATCGGGGACGTGATGAGAGGCAGGTGCCGGGCGGGGGAGGCACTGTATTCGGTCATGCCCGGGGTGCGCCTGCTGGCTGGCGGGCAGATGTGGTCGGACGAGTATTCTCACCGGGAACAGGTCCGTGCGCTGCTCGGCGCCCTGTCGGCGCAGATGGCGGGGGCCGACTACATGATCATGGACACCCAGGCCGGCGTCGCTCCCGCAGTGATGGGGCTGCTGCTCGCCTCGGAGACGGCGTTGATGGTGACCACCCCCGAGCCCCCGGCGCTCATGGACTGCTATCGCACCATAAAGGGACTGTGCCGGGCGGGCTACGAGGGGGAGATTGCCGTGGTGGTCAACCGGGCCCGGGGCGGCGAGGCGGAGCGGGCCTTCGCCCAGCTGCAGCACATGGTGCGGTCCTTTCTGGCCCGCAGGATACGCCTGCTGGCCTGGATACCGGAGGACCCCTCGGTGGGCGCGGCGGTGCAGAGGCAGGTCCCGCTGCTGCGGGGTTTTCCCCACAGCCGGGCATCGGAGGGGATCCGGCGGCTGGGCGCGGCCATATCGGGCGAGCCCAGTCGCGACCGGCATCCCGCCCGCGCCTTCCTGCGGCGACTGGCCAGGTACATGTCGGGCGGGGAGGGGGACGCTGATGGATGACGGCGACGGGAACGTGCGGCTGCGCGTCAACGACGGGATCCACATTGCCCGCATCCTCGAGGGAGGGAATGAGGACAGGCAGATTCACACCTACGTCGACGACATTGCCGACAGCCTGATGATACTGCCGATTCCCTTCGCCTCCGGGGTCATGATGTTCTTCCCCGTGGGAGCCCATCTGGCGGTGTACCTGACGCGGCAGGATGTGGTGTACCGGGGCGAGAGCCAGGTGCTGCGCGTGTTTCGCAAGCGGCGGATTCCGGTCATGGCGGTCACCGTGCCCGAGAGCTGGGGGCGGGCCCAGCGGCGGGAGGATGTCCGCTGGGAATGCAGCCTGGACGTCCGCTGGCGCGGCATCGACGGTCGCGAGGACCGGGGGCGGGGGATCACGGTGAATCTCAGCTGCGGGGGCATGTTGTGCGGCAGCAGCCAGGTGTTAGGCATCGGGAGGAAGTACCGTTTCGAGATAGAGCTGCCCTCCGGTCCACTGATCGCTGACGGGGTGGTGGTGCGCATAGAGTCCGACGGACAGGCAGAGGGCAGTCTGTGGGCCGTCGGCTTCACCAGGATCGCGGTGAGGGACCAGGACCGGATCGTATCCTTCATATTCGGTGAGCAACTGCGGTTGAGGCGGCTGGGACTGCTGTGAGAAGGGAGGGTTTCTGTGACGCGGGACGACTACGAACACCTGGGAGACAGGGCGGAGCTGTGGAGGGCCTTCAAGGAGAAGAAGGACCCGGAGGCGCGTGAGAGTCTGATTCTCGCGTACATTGAGCTAGTCAAGTACGTCTCCGGGCAGATGGCCATGGGCATGCCGGCGGAGATTCAGCCGTCGGACCTGGAGACGTACGGCATATTCGGTCTCATGGATGCCCTGGACAAGTTTGATGTGAGCAGGAAGATCAAGTTTGAGACCTACGCGGTGATGAGAATACGCGGTGCCATCCTGGACGGCGTCCGGAACATGGACTGGGTTCCGGCGTCGGTGCGACGTCGGAGCAGGGAGATCCGGGATGCGCACCAGGTCCTCAGGTCGGAACTGGGCCGGCAGGCGACGGACGAGGAGGTTGCCCGGTACCTGGGCATCAGTCCGGAGAGACTGCGAAAGGACTCGGCCCAGTTGGCGCGGACCACCATGGTCTACCTGGACGAGGCGCGCACCACGGAGGAGGTCTCCAACGTGGACACGCTGCTGAACTCGATCCCGGACGAGAAGGCGGCTGATCCCTTCGAGGAGACCAGCTGGCGGGCCCAGAAGGAGCTGCTGGCGGAGGCGATTGGCGATCTGAAGGAGCAGGAGCAGCTGGTCATAACCCTCTACTACTACGAGGGCCTGACGCTGTCGGAGATAGCGGAGGTGATGGAGCTGTCGCCCTCCCGCATCTCGCAGGTGCACTCCAGGGCCGTGTCCAGGCTGCGGGGGAAGCTCAGCGCGGACCGGGAGTTGTTCCTCATGAGCGAGTGAAAGTACACGCATATTGCCCCTTCCAACCGGGTATAACCGTTAGTAGTGGGTACAAGGATGGAGGGCTCTCCGTGCAATGGTCATGGAAATCCTTTATGCTCGGGTTTCTGGCGGCGACGGTCATCCTGGGCCTCACCGCCGCCGGGGGTCTGGGGTCGCTGGTGCGGACGGGTGTGACGGTCCAGGTGGATCCGGCGCCCCTCCTGGGGGAGATAGAGACAGGCCTGGCGAGCGAGGCGGAGGTGCAGATGCAGAA
>JAWOBW010000021.1:0-8013 GCA_046484105.1 Bacillota bacterium | reverse complement strand
GGCGCTGAGCTGTGGGTAAAGGTTTCGTGGGGCGAGGCCTCGCACAGCTCATACCTGCTGCGTGTGACGCTGCTGCAGACGGTGGTCTGCCCTGTGGAGCTCGCCGTGGTCGCCTTCGCGGATCAGCCACACGTCGCATCCGCGGTGCCCGATCCCCCCGTGAGGCGCCCAGCTACAGGCGCTCACGCAGCAGTGCGTTGACCGTCTCGGGGTCCGCCCGCCCCGCCGTCTGCTGCATCACCTGTCCCACGAGGAAGTTGATCGTCCCCTCCTCGCCCCCCTCCACATCTGCGACCGCCTCCGGATGGGCCTCGATCGCCGCATCGACCGCCGCGGCGACCGCGTCGGTCTCCACCCGACCCAGACCCGCCTCCTCGATGATCGCGGCGGGGGGTCGCGGGTCATCGAGCATCTCCCGCAGCACCACCTCCGTCGCATTCTTGCGTGTGATCTCGCCATCGTCGACCAGAGCGATCAGCGCGTGGAGGTCCGCAAGATAGATCGGTTGAGGTTGTCTGCCACCAAGTCGCTTATGGAACGCAGGGATGTAATTGTTGTATCCAGTGTGTCATGCATCTACAACCTGGGTTCTCCCAAGGAATGGCAGGAAATGTCCCTTTTTATGAAACCGGGGGATGAGGTTGACAGGAGCTGGATATTCGGTAAACTTGTTGATATCCAGTATGAAAGGAATGATGTGGAATTCACCCAGGGTACTTTCCGTGCCCGCGGGGACACAGTTGAGATATTCCCGGCACAGGACAATGTGGCAGTGCGGGTAGAGATGTTCGGGGATGAGATTGACAGGATTTCCTATTTTGAACCCCTGACCGGCAAGGTTGTACGTGAAGTGGAAGATGATATGCAGGTTGTAATCTATCCTGCCAAACATTTTGTTATGCCCCAGTCACAGATTGATCGTGCCCTTGTAGCTATTGAAGAGGAATTGAAGGATACAGTTGCCGAATTTGAAAAACAGGGTCAATTACTGGAAGCCCAGCGTATCATGCAACGCACAAGGTTTGATATCGAAATGATAGAAGAGCTTGGGTATTGCAGTGGTATTGAAAATTATTCCCGTCATTTTGACGGCCGTAAACCAGGTGAGGCTCCCTCTTCACTGCTGGATTTCTTCCCGGATGATTATTTGCTCATCATCGATGAATCCCATGTGACTATTCCGCAGATAGGAGGGATGCATAACGGGGATCGGGCACGCAAAAAATCTCTCATTGAATATGGGTTCCGTTTGCCTTCTGCTTATGACAACCGCCCTCTGAATTACAGGGAATTCGAGGAGAGGATCAATAAGGCTGTTTATGTTTCCGCCACACCTGCGGATTATGAGCTGGGATTGAGTGATCAGGTAGTGGAGCAGATCATTCGTCCTACAGGGCTGGTTGATCCACCGGTCCAGGTCAGGCCCGTGGCAAATCAAATCGATGACCTGATGGAAGAAGTCCGGAAAGTATCGGAAAACGGTTACAGGACTCTTGTGACAACCCTTACAAAGAAAATGGCTGAGGATCTGACCGACTACCTGCTGGAGATGGGTATCAGGGTGCGCTATATGCATTCGGACATCGATACCCTGGAGCGGGCCGAGATCGTGCGGGAGTTGCGTAAGGGCACTTTTGATGTGCTTGTGGGGATTAACCTGTTACGTGAAGGATTGGACATTCCCGAGGTCGCTCTTGTGGCAATACTCGATGCAGATAAGGAGGGTTTCCTGCGTTCGGAACGCTCTCTTATCCAGACGATTGGCCGGGCTTCGCGGAATGTGGATGCTTATGCTATTATGTATGCGGACAGGATTACCGGTTCAATGTCCCGTGCAATGAGTGAGATGGAAAGGAGGCGTAATCTGCAACTGGAATTCAATCGCAAGCATAACATCACACCGACCAGTATCATGAAGGAAATTCAGCGTGAAATTGTGGAGGCTGAAGAGGTGTCCACTCCTGCTGCCTGCGGCAAGTGAGTTGCGCCTGGACGATCTGGCCATCCATGTCAAGGGCATGGAACCTGCAGGATACGACCCGCGAGTGCTGAAGGGCATGGGCCTGTCATATGCCACCTCCGGCCGCGGAGCCTGTCATCTTCGGACCACCTTCTACAAGCCGGAACTGGCCGGCACCATTGATCCCGCAAGCACCAGTACAGACAAGGTTCAGCTTCTGATGGACTACGAGGACCGTCTCACCATCTACGACTGCCTGATCCTGTGCAAGTTCTACCGCGACCTGGTGCTCTGGGATCAGCTTACTGACCTGATCCACGTCACGACCGGGCTTCAGTTGACGGAGGCGGACCTGCGATCTGCCGCCAATCGGATCACGCGTGAGGTGTGGGAGTTCAACTACTCTGCCGGGCTGCTGCCCCAGGGTGATTCGCTGCCCCGTCGTTTCCTGGAAGAACCCATCAACGACAAATCAGACGTCCTGCCCCCCGGGCAGCTGCAGGACATGATCACCGACTACTACCGGCTGCGGGGCCTTCCCGGATATGACCCCCGTTAGTTCGAACACCGGCTTCCGCGGGCACCTGCGAGTGGCCCGCGGAGGTCCATCTTCAGACGTTCATCAGCTTTCTGATCTTCAGGGCCAGATTGACATTCATGCGATGCTCATGGTTAGACATGTCGAGGCGGAGACACTTCTCGATTCTGCTGAGCCTGTAGCGGACGGTGTTGGGGTGTACGAAGAGCATCTGGGCTGTGTCGGAGACATTCTCATTCTGCAGAAAGAACGCCCTCATCGTCTCGAGCAGCACGTCAGCGTCCTTCTGGGCGTCGAGAGGGCTCAGGATCTCGTGAGCGAACGCGTACAGCTCGGCAGAATCTGCTGAATTGAGGATCCTGAATACGCCGAGATCATCGTAATGCACCATCGAAGCCTCGCCCCAGACCGACGTTCCCAACTCCAGCGCCTTCCGCGCCTCCTCGTAGGCCCTGTGCAGCTCGGTGAGGCCGGAGTAGACCCTGCCGATGCCGACTGAAACGTCGCTGATCAGCGGGTTGCGCTCCAGGTGCTTCTTGGCCCGCGAGGCCACGTTCCTTATGAGCTCGTCGTCGTCCAGGCCCTGGTCCCCGTTGCGAAGGCGACCGCCTCTGTCCGAATCATCCAGGGGGAGCAATACGGTGATGTCTCGGCTCAGCTGCATCAGCATCGTGTTCCTGTCCAGGTTGTGAAAGTAACGGTTCACGCTGGAGTACAGCTCGTCGCGTCCCCTCTGATAGTCCCGCAGGTCGTTCCACAGGCTGTGGGTGTCAGCGTCCGCCTCATCAGCATCACAGAGACCGACGTTCATGATGAAGACGCCGTACCGCTCGCCCAACCTGTCCCAGCCCACGTGCCGGGCGTGGGCTCTGATGGTGTCCGCATCCTGCAGCGTCCCCATGAGCAGATCATACAGGAAGCTGTTGCGGAAGCGCTGCTTCACCTGATCGACCGCCTGCTGCTTCAGGCTCTCCAGTATGGCGATGGTAGTGGCGTGCTCGACCGCCATGACGTCCTCGGGAGTCAGCACGTGTTCATCCATGATGCAGACCAGGTGGCCAAAATACTCCCCGCTGCGGCTGATGGCCGATATCGCCACCGGCCAGGGGAGGTTCGACTCCTCCGGTTCGATGGTCTGCAGTCCACTGCTCTCGAAAGCGGCGTGCCGGCGCATGTACTGCGCCAGCTGGGAGATGACGCGCTGGGCGTCGGGGCGACGGTGAGATGGATGCACCTGCGCCAGCAGGCCGGCCGCATCTGTGATCGCCACGCTGTTGCCGATGATGTCGGCCAGGGCGACGACGATCTGCTCCAGTCCCTGGCCCTCCAGGGCCAGCTGGGTGAAGCGGGCGTGCAGGTCGGCCGATCGTCTCAACCGCGCGTACTGCGTGTTGATGATTTCGCCCAGGATCGGGTCCATCACATCAACCCAGGCAAAGGGCTCGGGAATGGCGATGATGGGCAAACGCAACCGGTCTGCCTCCCTGATCATGGCCCCGGGGATACCGTCCTCGAAGTGCTCGATCTTGACGCCGATGGCGGCGACCCGACATTCGTTGGCCCGGTTGACCAGGCTCACTAGCTGCTCGGCATCATCCCGCATGACGTAGATGGCGCACAGAAGCAGCTCATTGCCCTTCAGCCACTTCGTGATGTTGGGAACATCCATCACGGTCACATGCTGAATCCTTCGATCCAGTCCCTCACAACCCGCGATCACCCTGCAATCCACCAGGGCGGGTATCTTCAGCGCCTCCCGCACAGTGATAGCCATGGTGTGCCGCCTCCATACCGGATGGTGCCACAAAATGGGAGCCAGCATGTGGCCCCACCAGATTCCCGGCAGTCCTGCTGGCACCTGTTATGCAACCGGATTCCACGCGACTGCGCTCAATTCCTCCCCGACTGTCCGAGACCGCACCGGCAAAATGCACCGGCGTCCCGGCCCGGAAGGTCCCACACAGCTTCCCGGCGTCGTGCACGGGGTTCAGTCGATGTCACGAATCACCGGCATGGTGGAGCAGTGAATGCCGCCGCCGTTCTTGTGATGTTCATCGTAGGGAATCTGGGTCACCTCAACTCCCAGTTTGTCGAGGGCGTCGGCAGTCCAGTCCGACCCGCTGCACATCAGAACCCTGGCCGGAGCCAGGGCGAGGCAGTTCACTGTCTTCTCCTGATCGCGCGGGTCCACCCGGACGGTCTGCACACCCAGGTCTCGCAGGGTGTCGAGGAACCAGTACGGCAGACGGGTGACGTCCACCAGGGCCCGGTCGTGATCGATCATTACGATGGCACCGTCAATGTGCAGGCTGTGCCCGACCAGGGGAACCTCTATCAGCTCCACCCCCTGATGATGCAGAACATTGCGCAGCTGGTCCACGGCCACGCTGTTCTGCCGGTAGCTGGTACCCACAGCCGCGTGTTTCTCGTCGAGGAAGCAGAAGCTTCCACCCTCGAGCAGGCCGGTGCCATGAATCGTCCTGAGGATGGGCATCCCCATCTCCACCAGCTTCTGCGTGACATACCTCTCCTCACCCCGGCGGCCGGTTCCAAAGTCCTCGCCCACAGGTCCCATGCGGCAGATCACTGCACCTCCCCTGACCGCGATGGCGCAGTCGCGCACGAATACCGCCTTCGGATCGCGTCTCGAGCAGTCCACGTATTCAACCTGCACCCCGCGCTCCTTCAGTACTTCCACCATGCTGTCGTGCTCCCGCTGCATCCTGTCCAGATCGGGGCCGCAGTCCGACCGGAAGTACCACTGCTCGCGGTCGTCGATCAGGGCCTCAATGGAGGGATCATAGTGATCCTCCGACATGACCCGAACCTCGTCTCCCGGTCGGTGAACCAGCACCATTCGGAGGCGTCCCACGTCATTGTGGACTCCCCATCGCCTCCCCCACACTCGCTGCTGCATCTCGGGATCCTCAAAGGCGGGTTCTGCCCTGGGGCTTATCCGTTCCAGGACTATGTGGTAGTACTGCGCTGTATCCTTGAGCGACAATTGACTCTCTCCTTTCCCATCCCGAGGATATCGTTCCCCGGCGGTCGGCGCCCGAACCGGGGCGCCGCGAACAACTGACTACTCCGGCGGGTGCTGCCGATCAGCTGCCGGCACCATCACCGGCGCACAGCCCCGCGCGGGCAGCCTCGGCCAGCTCGCAGGCGGGCCCGACCAGGGTCCCGGGACGGCTCTTCATGTGGGCTATCAGCTCCGCCACCATCCGAACTCGACTCACCCGCCCGGTGATCTGCGGGTGCATCACCAGCGTCATAATTCCTCCCTCGTCGTATATTCCGTCAAACTCGGACTTCCAGATCTCCAGCACCGCCCCGGGCCTGGCGATTGGTCGCCGCGGCGGGTGCTGGTTGGTGAAGAAGAAGTGCGAGGAATCGTCGAAGATCCAGTGCACCGGCAGTTCCACCAGGGACCGGCCCCCGGCCAGCCGGTGCAGGTAGGGGTGATCGGAATCCATGAAATTGGACGAGTAGGTCAGACCGGCCTCCGCCACCACGTCCAGGGTCCCCTCGGTCAGACCGAACTCGGGAGCGCGATATCCCACCGGGGTCACCCCCAGCAGGTCCCGCATCAGTGCCTGGCAGCGAGCAATGTTCTCAGCCTCCGCCTCCGGAGAGGCGGCCTTTTCGTGCATGTAGCCGTGATACGCGATCTCGTGCCCCTCCTCGACCACCTGACGGCAGATTTCCGGGTACCGCTCGATCACCCAGCCGGGAATGAAGAAGGTGGCCCTCACATCCGCGGTCCGGAGCATGCTCAGCAACCGCGGGGCCCCGACGCGCGGGCCGTACACACCCTGCGACATCAGCACCGGGTCATCGACGCTCGCCTCGTTGCGGGTCAGCCACAGTGTCTCCGCGTCCAGGTCAAAGGTCAATGCTACCGCACATCTGACGCCGTCACTCCAGATTCCACTCATCTCGTCAGACTCCTCTCATCACCGGGGCCATCCGCTGGCCCACAGCTCTCATCCATCAGGTGGCAGCGACACAGTCCGTCATCTTCCAGCGGCAACAGCTCCGGGTGTACCTCGCGGCACCGCGGCATCGCCTCGGGGCAGCGGCTGGCAAACCTGCACCCCCGTGGCAGGGAAACGGGAGAGGGCGGCTCTCCCGCGACTATGAAATCATCCTCCTGCGCCGCACTGCCAGGCGCGGACGAATGGATCAAGGCCCTCGTATACGGGTGGCGAGCCTCCTGCACCATGTCCTCTCCGCCCAACCGCTCCACCACCTCTCCGGCGTACATCACGACGACCTCGTCGCAGAGATGCTCGACCACGCCGATGTCATGGGTGATGAGCAGATAGGTGAGCGACTCCTCTTCCTGCAGTCTCCTGCAGAGATTCAGAATGTTCGCCTGCACCGAAACATCCAGGGCCGAGGTGGGCTCGTCGAGGATCAGCAGTTGAGGATTCAGCGCCAGCGCCCGCGCTATGCAGACTCGTTGGCGCTGCCCGCCGGATATCTGGTGCGGAAACCTGTCGAGCACCTCCTCGCCCAGGTTGGCCTTGGCCAGAAGATCCTTCAGGATCGGATAGGCCTCGCGGTAGTTTCTGACCAACCCATTCACCAGCAGGGGCTCTGCTATCAGAAATCCCACCGTCTTTCGCGGCGAGAGAGCATCGGCCGGATCCTGGAACACTATCTGGATCTGAAGGTGAAGATTCTCCTTCCTGCGCTCGCGCTCGGTCATTTCACTCATGTTGATCCCGCGGTAGCTGATGGCACCCGAGGTGGGCCGGTCCAGCCCCAGTATCAGGTTGGCCAGGGTCGACTTGCCGCTGCCACTCTCACCGACCAGGCCGACCGTCATGCCCTCTCGCACGGTCAGGCTGACGGCGTCGACAGCGTGAACGAAACGGTCGGTTGAACCGAACAGCTTGCGACCGACCGGAAACAGCTTGCGTACGTTGTCCAGTTCGAGGATGACACTCACGAGTCCCGCCCCCCTCGCATGCGACAGGCCACCTGGCGCCCGGGCTCCACTTCCACCAGCGGCGGCGGTGCACCTGTGCGGCATACCTCCTGCGCCTCATCGCACCGGGGGGCGAAGATGCATCCCTCCGGGATGGACAGAAGACCCGGGACCATTCCCCTGATCTCCTCCAGCTGCCGGCCGCGGCTTCTCCCCGAGGGGATGGCCTTTATCAGCGCCTGTGTATACGGGTGGAGTGCATTGTCGAGGATGGATTCCGTCGATCCCGTCTCCACAACAGTCCCGGCATACATCACCGCCACTCTCTCACACACCTGCCGCACCACTCCCAGGTCGTGAGATATCCAGATCAGCGACGTCTGGAACTGCTTACGTACCTCGCGGATCAGGTCCACGATTTGCCGCTCGATGGTGACATCCAGGGCGGTGGTCGGCTCATCAGCTATCAGAATCGCCGGGTTGCTGGACACAGCCATGGCGATCATCACGCGCTGGCTCATGCCTCCCGACAGGGCGTACGGATAGGTATTGAGGACGTTTTCGGGTTCGCCGATCCCC
>JAWOBW010000284.1:0-6061 GCA_046484105.1 Bacillota bacterium | reverse complement strand
GGTTCCGTCGACGATCTCGCCCCCGGTTATCTTCAGATCCAGAGTCACGGGGTCACTCACCTTCCTTTCCGTCGGAGTTCAGCAGGTGGTGCTGAAACCAACCCAGGGTTCTCCGCCAGCGATCCACGGTGAAGTCAAGGCGGGCGAAGCCGTGATGCTGGTCGGGATAGCGAACGAACACGGCTTCCCGGCCGAGGCGCTTCAGGCCGACGAAGAACTGCTCGGACTGGCTTATGGGCGTCCGAACGTCAGCCTCGCCGTGTAGGACTAGAACCGGCGTGGTCACGTTTCTTATGTGACGCATGGCGGAGCGGTTCATGTACTGTTCCTCGTCGTCAAAGGGGGGAGCCCCGTTGAGGGCCTGGTTGTACACCGGTGCTATGTCGCTCGTTCCCCAGAGGGTGTATATGTTGGAGATGTTGGCGCCGGCCACGGCGGCGGCAAACCGTTTCGTCTGGGTCACTGTCCAGCAGGTCATGTATCCTCCGTAGCTCCAGCCCATCACGCCCAGGCGCTCCGGGTCGGCGATGCCCTCCTCAATGACCGTGTCCAGGCCGGTCATGATGTCCTGGTAGTCCCTGCCTCCCCAGTCTTTGACTACCCCCTGGGCGAAGCGGGTTCCGTAGGTGACGCTGCCCCTGGGGTTGGTGAATACCACGGCGAAACCCTGGTGGGCCAGCATCTGGAAGCTGAAGTCAAAGCGGTCCAGGTACGCCCCGGTGGGACCGCCGTGGATGGACAGGACAGTGGGGTAGCGGCGGCCGGCCTCGTACCCCGCGGGTTTCATCACCCATCCCTGGATCTTCCACCCGTCGGGCCCCTCGTACGTGAAGGACTCGGGCGCCTGGAGGTCATAGTCGGAAAGCAGGTCTTCATTGACGCTGGTGATCTTCTCGGCCCCCTCGTCATCCTGTATGAAGAGCTGTTCCGGGTGGGCGAAGTCCTGCGCCTTATACATCAGCTCTCCGGTTTCGGCGGCGATGTCCAGGTCGGAGATCACACCGCCCAGGGTGCACCTGATCGGGACGATGTCCTGTGGCCTGCCGTCATCGAAGGCGGTGCGCCGGAGGAGAATGCGTCCGCAGTCACCGACGGTGAAATACAGGCGTTCGCCGGAGGGATCCCAGCGGAACCTGCCCATCACCGACCGGTCCAGATCCGGCGTCAGGTCGCACGCGTCGTGCGCGCTGGCGGGTAGGGCGCGATCGTGGATGTTCAGCGCCCACAGGTGGGCATTTGCCGTGCCCATGGGATCTCGATTCTCTGTGGCGGAGAACACCAGCCAGCGCCCGTCAGGGGAGTAGCTGAGGTCATTGACGGTGCCGTCCCATTCGAGGAGACGTTGGTGATTGCCGGTGTCCAGGTCAACTTCCCGGATGCTGGAGGTATATACTACGCGCTGGTCGTCGTAGTGACGGACGGTGTACGCGATCCGTTCCCCCTTCGGGTGCCAGCACATTTCGCCGTGTTGGCGGAAGGCATCTGTCAGCTGTTCAACCTTCTCGCTTTCAACGTCCAGCACGAACAGCTGGGGCCTGCGGTCGTAAGTGAATCCATCCATATCGGTGCGGTAGTGCATGTCGGTTATGACGCGACAGGCTTTCTTCTTCTCATCCTTTTTGCTCTTTCCGTTCCCATTCTCGCTCTCCTGGTCATCCTCCCGGGGAAGCAGCTCCTTCGGTTCGCCCGGATACCTCGGGCCATCCACGGGTTCTTTCACGGTGGCCCGGAAGGCTATTCTCTTCCCGTCGGGAGACCACGACAAAGGGGAGGCGGGTTTCTTCTCAGTTTCAATGTGACGGGCCTCGCCGCCGTCGGTGGCGATGAGGTGGATCTGGGGTTTCCCCGTCCGCCCGGAGATGAAGGCGATCTGTTTTCCGTCGGGAGACCATGCGGGACGGCTATCCTTGGGGCCAGCGGTGAGTTGACGTCCTCTCTGACGCCCTGCCAGCTCGATGTGGGTCTGGCTCTCCTCCTTGTCGCGATCGTAGGTCTTGAGTACGTAGGCCGCGGTCCTTCCGTTCGGCGATATGACAGGTGACTCAATCGACTCTATGCAGTAAAGGTGCTCCGGTTTCAGACGCTTCTGCACAAACGTCACCTCCTGCGGGTATATTTCTGTGCTGTGATCGCGCATACCTTCAATAAGCTGGGGCGCGGTTGCTGCCTTTCTGAGCTCGAAGGATTGGCTCGTGCATGTTAAACTCGAATTGAAGAATAAGGGGGGAAGCCGCGTGGTTTCGGACGAAAGATCGTCAGATCTGCAGATGACAGCACAGATCCTTCGGGAGTACCTTCGCAACCGGACTGATGTATTGGCTGCCTATCTCTTTGGCTCACTGGTCACGGGTAAGGCCAGATCGCGAAGCGATGCTGACCTGGCCCTGCTGTTCTGTTCCGGTCTGGACAAGTTTGCCCGGTTCGATCGGCAGATGGAAGTGGCCCTGGACCTGGAGCGCCTGTTGTCGCGGAAGGTCGATGTGCTTGATATGCAGAGTGCCCCCCCAATACTGCAACATCAGATTCTCAGAAGCTCTGAGCTGCTGCTGGACAGAATGCCCGGGAGACGGAAGGAGTTTGAAGTCAATTCTCGGCGAGTATTTCTCGAGCTGCAGCCGCACTACGCTCGCCGCACTGAAGCCCTGCTGAAGAAGTTCAGGGGAGGCGATCGGGATGGTTGATCGTGAACTGCTGAATGAGCGACTGAAACTGCTTTCGGAGTACCTCGAAGACCTGGAGGAGCTGCAGAAGCTGACATACGAGGATTTCGTCCAGGATAAGAGGACCCGTCGTTATGTGGAGAGAACCCTGCATCTTGCGGTGGAATGCTGCCTTGATATCAGCAGTCACATTATTGCCGACCTCAAACTGCGAGAACCGGGGAGCTATGCAGACATGTTCACCGTCCTGGCCGAAAACTCCATCATACCGCATGCTGACCTCCCTGATTTGCAGAAGATGGCCCAGTTCCGAAATGTGATCGTCTATCACTACGCCCGGATTGACCCCGAGATCGTGTTCAGGGTGTTGAAGAGAAACCTGGGGATTATCAGGGGCTTTGGTGAGCACATGAACGCCCTCCTGTGATAGGAGATCCGTCGGGGGAATGAACGCTGCAGATTGAATCGAATTTGCCGCCCTTTCCGATTTGTGGTGGAATCGGCACGTGTCTTGTGCTAGAATTATTGTGCGTACAAAGCTTCCTGACCGATAAGGGCAACCCATTCGAAAGAATGGTCCGCAAAGCCGTGGGTCTAAAGCTCCCAGAGAGGGGGCCATGACTGCCAGGCCGCCGAAACAGGATTCTCTGCGTTTGGCTGTTCTCTTCTGTTTCTCGCCTTAGTGCCAGGAAGCGAAATCCCATCAGTCGAAGGAGATGATGCTATGAGGAGCAAGCCAGTTGCAGTCTTACTGGCACTGTTTCTGGCGCTGGGTGCAGCTCTGTGGATGACAACGGAGACCGCAGTTGCCGCCGAGACCGAGGGCGAGGACAATGGCGAGACTGAGGAAAACGATGAGATCTGTAGTACGGACATCTTCGGGGAAGTTGAGCTGACCTGGACTTCAGAGTTCTCCTTCTACGGCGTCGAGGATGAAGGGGACTGCGAATTCGTAGTGTCAGTGTGCAGCTCGGAGGCAAATGAAGACTCAGTCACCATAGTCCGGACCATGTTGGCAGAGGAGATTCTCGAGGAAGACCTATCCGTTTCGATTGAGCCGGGAGAATGCGCGGAGATCCCGATAGAGGCCGCCTATGAGCTGGTCGAGGTTGACGAGGAGATCATGGAGGCTGCTCTTGAGTTCTTCGTGGTATTCCACGTCGGCGAGGATGACGAGGACGAGTATCAGCTGCTGATAGAGGTGTTCCTAACAAACGCCGATCCCGAAGAACCGGTCGACGAAGAGGGCGGAAGGTCGGAAGTGGCCAGGGCCGTCCACAGGGCCCTGACAGGCCAGGATGGCCTGTGGCCGGGTGATGAAGGCTTTGGCCACGCTGTCTCAGTGCGCGCCAGAGAGTGTCATCTCGGTTCCATCGTGTCTCAGGCTGCCCGCGAGGCCAACGGCAGTTCAGACAAGGGTAACGGGAAGTCGAACGGCAAGGCGAAGGGCAAGGACAAGTAGAGGTCATCAGGGAGACTGCGATCGCCCCCCGGGTCGACAGTGATCCGGGGGGTCTTTCTGGGTCAGAATCAGTCATGCACCGCGCCGGTTCCTTCCCTGGGGACGGTCACAGCTGGACAGGTCCAGCTCGGGACAGGTGGCAAAGGTACGGGTGACTAACTGGCATCGGTTAGCATCCCGTCATTCAGCAGGCGAAGAAGGTCGCTGAAGAGACCGTATCCGGTCTGCTCGATCCCCGGTTCATGCTCGGTTATGGAGATGTCCCCCATGAGATCCGTGCTGATCCTGAGAAGGGATGTGGTGCCGCGCACCGCGGCCATCTCTGATGCCAGCGGAACTTCAACCAGGGCCACACTCCCCTTCGGAATGCCCCCCTCGTATGCGCCGCGACAGATGAGTCTCAACCTCATCCCGCGCTCTCGTGCATCGGCCAACATTGTCCGGTCGACGTGGACTATGCCCTGCCGGGGGATCTCGCGGGGCGTGACATCTGCGTCCATCCACGTGTTCATCAGGACGGCCGTCTTGCAGGCGGAGTCCCATCCCTGCACGTCCATTGTCGGATCGGCTTCGGCGCATCCCATCTCCTGGGCCGCAGCCAGAGCAGCGGAGAAGTCTGAGCCCTCTGTGAGGCGGTCGAGAATGAAATTGGCCGTGGAGTTCAGGACTCCACGGAACTCTGTCACCCTGCAGCCCGGAAGGCACCTGTCCATGAGGTTGAGGACCGGGGCGCCGTCCATGACGGCAGTCTCGTACAGGAACCGCTTTGCCGTCTCGCGGGAGATCCTCCGCACCTCCTTCAGCCCACAGGCAGCCGGCCCTTTGTTGGCCGATATCACGTGTTTGCCGCTTCTCAGGGCCGTCTTCACATGATCCAGGGCGGGTTGGCCGGATTGAGGATTCAGGGGTGTCATCTCGAATGCCACGTCGGCCGGGCAGTCCCTTATGAAGTCCAGGGTGCTGCCGGAGAACTGGGGTAGTGCCCACAGGCCCGCTGATCCGTCGTATTCTCGCAAGAGACGGGCGGCGCTGAGCCCTCGCGGCATGATGAAGCTGCCGTGATTCAGTGTCACGGCGCCGGTGATTGTCACCCGAACGCCGTATTTTCTCTCCAGCTCCGGTTCGTGATCCGACAGAATGCGCATGAAGGCTCGGGCTGCGGCTCCGAATCCGAGTAGGATGCAGTGAATGGAAGGCACTTCTCACACTCCTTCTGTCTGCAGTGATGTCAGTGACAGAAACCCGCGGGGCTGCTGTCACAGCCACCATGATTTGATTTCAGAATGGTGATCTCATGAACAACATTGCCATCGGGAGGGACAGGGCCACTGCACAGACATTGAGCACGAGGCCGATCGGCACCGGAATGTCCAGAGAACGCTTCATGCCCAGCACCAGCAGAAATACGGCCCAGAGGCTGATCACAAGATGGCTGGTCCCCAGAACGTACTGGTCAATCCCTCCGATGGCGAACCAGGCCCAATCCCAGAGGATGAGGATAACACCGACGACGAGATCCGACATGCCCGCAAGGTTCACCAGTTGGTCAAAATCACTGGGGTGACCGAGCAACCGCAACGAGACATGCAGAAACGAGACGAAGACAAGCATCCCGAGGATCAACACCACCGGCGCTAGGAAGATCAGGGCCGTGAAATAGTGTTCGTCCGCTATGAAGGGCACAAATGATGGTGTCGGTGGGACTCGACCCATGAGTGAGACTGGCAGGTACACCAGGACAGAAACGAGCAATGCTCTCAGCAGCTGAGCACAGATCCCCAGGTGTGGAGCCGGCAGAGATCGCAGCTCATCGACGAAGCGACTGGGATTCACATATCCCCAGAGCCACAGGCGGACGAGTCTCAACGGGCCTTCTCCTCTGACCTCAGTTTCACAGTCTCTGATGCCCTGCCGGTGGTACAGGCAGAAGCGGCATCAG
>JAWOBW010000228.1:0-8185 GCA_046484105.1 Bacillota bacterium | reverse complement strand
GGGGAGGTGCAGGGAGTCTGGGAGGCGGGGTGCAGGTTTGACGGATGGTCCGAGTTTTTCGACCCGGAGGCCTGGCATGCGGCCCTGGAGTCTGTCGGCGTGGATGCGCATGAACACGCTTGCCGTCCCAGGCGCGAGGACGAGCCACTGCCGTGGGACCACCTGGACTCGGGGGTCACCAGGGAGTTCCTGTGGCGCGAACGGGAGAGGGCGTCACGGGGACAGGTCACGGCCGACTGTCGCTGGGCGGGTTGCCCGGGCTGCGGCGTGTGCCCGGCGGTCGGCGCCGATCCCGGGGACCCGGGCCGCAAGGGGCGGCCCAGTCCGGGTGATGACAGTGTCTGAACGCATACGATGTCAACTGGTCGTCTCTCCCCGCGTCCGGTGGGTGTCGCACCTGGAGTTTCTGCGCACCGTGACCCGGGCGGTCCGCAGGGCGAGGCTGCCCGTCAGGCACAGCGAGGGATACAACCCGCACCTGCTGTTGTCCTTCGCCGCCGCCCGACCGGTGGGTCTTTCCAGTGAGGCGGAGTTTGTGGACTTGATGACGGACGGAAGCGCATGTTCGGACGAGGTGCGGGACGGGATGAACGCTGCCTTCCCCGCGGGCTTCAGTGTGCGAAATGCCCGCGCGGTCCGGCCTCAGGGCCCGAGTCTGACGTCGGCGATAAACGCCTCCCGCTACAGCTACCACCCGGAGGAGAAGGGGCTGTGGCGGGAGGCGCTCCGCGAATTCTGCTCCCTCCGGGAGGTGCCGGTGTTGAGGAAGCGACACGGCAAGGCTGACCGACTGGTGGACATACGTCCCCACGTATATGACGTGAGCCTGGCCTGTGACTGCGGGGAGGTCGAGATCGTCGCCGACATGGCCCTCGGAGGGCAGAACAACGTCAGGCCGCAGGAGTTCTTCTCGGCGGTGGCCTCTCTGGCAGGTGTGCAGGGAGAGAATCTGCCGGTGCGGATGCATCGCCTGGACATGTACCGGCGTGAGGATGGGAATAGAATTGAGCCCTGGGACCTTTGAGGTTCCGGGCAATCAGATCACTTTCTTGTGGGAGATGGAAACTATGAAGAAGGAAATCCTGGTCAGTGTCGACCAGGACGAAGTGCGTGTGGCAATAACGGAAGACCAAGAGATGGTGGAGTTTTACATCGAAAGGTCGGCCAGCGAACGACTTGCTGGCAACGTCTACCTGGGCAAGGTGGAGAATGTCCTGCCCGGCATGGAGGCTTGCTTTGTGGATGTGGGACTGGAGCGGAATGCCTTCCTGTACGTGGATGACGCCTATCCGGTCAGAAGCGAGGAGGAGGATGAGCTCCCCGACGACGTCAGGAAAGCCACTATCAGCAAACTGGTCCATCGAGGCCAGCGGGTGATGGTGCAGATTGTCAAGGAACCGATCGGCAGCAAGGGTGCCCGGGTGACGCGGGCTGTGACGCTGCCGGGACGCTATCTGGTGTTGATGCCGGTGGTGGACTACGTCGGGGTGTCCCGACGCATCACCGATGAAAAGGAGAGGTCCCGTCTGAAGCAGATTGCTCAATCCGTCAGGGATCCGGGCACCGGGTTGATCGTGCGCACCGTGGCGGAGGGAAAGGGAGAGAAGGATCTCTGTGAGGACTACAAGTTCCTGGTGAAGCAGTGGCGGGAGATCGAGAAGAAGAGCAAGAGGGCCAAGGCGCCGGCTCTTTTGTATCGGGACATGGGTCTCAGCTACCGGATTCTCAGGGACTGTCTGGATAGGAATGTGACCTTGCTGCTGGTCGACGACCGGCAGGAATATGAGAAGATCCTCGGCCTGTTGGATGTGCTGGCCCCGACGCGCAAGCAGGTGGTGAAGCTGTATCGCGAGAAGGAAGACCTCTTTGACCGGCGGGGAGTCAATGAGGAGATTGAGAAGGCCGTGTCGCGGCGCGTGTGGCTGGACTGCGGCGGGTATCTGGTGTTCGACCGCACCGAAGCCCTCACGTCCATCGACGTGAACACGGGGCGATACGTGGGGAAGGCCGACCTGCAGAGCACGGTGGTGAAGACGAATCTGGAGGCGGCCGAGGAGATTGCCCGTCAGTTGAGAATCCGCGACATCGGCGGGATCATCATAATTGACTTTATCGACATGGATTCGCCGAAGAACCGCGAGAAGGTGGTCGAGGTCCTGGAGAATGCCCTGAGCAGGGACAAGACGAGGGCCACTGTGCTGGGGATAACGCAGCTGGGACTGGTGGAGATGACCAGGAAGAAGGTCAAGGAGAGCCTGGGCGACATCCTGTTGAAACCCTGCCCCTATTGCGAGGGGTCGGGGCAGGTGGTCGCGGAACACACCATGAGCAGCAAGGTGCGGTCGGCCATCCGGAAGGCGCTGCTGCAGTCCTCGGCGGAGGCGCTCCTGGTAGAGGTGCATCCCTCGGTGGCGGCCCTGGTCATCGGTGCCGGCGGCAGCAACCTGAAGAAGCTGGAGGAGCAGACCGGCCGCAGTGTCTACGTTCGCGGGGCGGAATCATGTCACCCCGAGGAAATGAAGATCGTGGCCATGGGCGACCGGGAGGACGTGGAGCGACAGGCTCTCCCGGTGAAGGAGGGAGACGTTCTCGAGCTCAAGATCGAGGAGCCGCACATCTCAAACGCCAAGGACGGAATCGCCAGGGTGGAGGGCTACGTCATTGACGTGGAGGAGGGGGGGCGGTTCGTGGGCGATACCGCCCGAGTCGAGATCATAAAGGCCTACCGGACCTACGCCCGCGCTCGGTTGCTGTGACCCGGTGTGACAGCTGACTTGGATTGCCGGGGTCGGAGTGGAGGTCACTCCGGCCCCGCGCTGCGTCTTCAGTGCCGCATCAGTCCTCCCCGGGTCCTCCTGTACCTACCACCTCTGTGCAAAGTGAGCGTGCGTGAACCGATAATGTGGTTGATGGCACGTACTGGAATACGGCAGGTTTATCTGCATGAGAGGGTGTTGGCAGTGACGCGGCGCGGGATTTGCCGGTTGGGAGTCTTCTACGACGGGTCCTTCTTCACTTACGCCCAGCAGCACTTCTATCACAACCGGAAGCTGGGTTGGCTTCAGTTCAGACCGTTTCACACGCTGCTTTAAGAGTACGTCAGGAGTCGGGAGCAGGGATATGACACCTACAAGGTCGTGTACGCGGCCTGGTTTCAGGGCATGTTCCTCTCCACCAAGACCGACCACCGCCGTCTCCGTACCGACAGGAACAGGAATCACGACTTGATGCATGCCGGAATCGAGATGAAGTATCTGCCGATGTCCACCAGCCAGGGCGAGAAGGGCGTCGATGTCGCCCTGGCCGTCGATGCGCTGGAGATTGGAATCGGGGTAAGATGGACATTGCCGTGTTGGTCTCCGGTGACGGCGATCTGATACCGCTGATCAGGGAGCTCAACACGAATGGTGTACGGGTGATGGTCGCGTATTTCGGTTACGAGGACGAAAGAGACAGAAGCTTTGCCAACGAGAGGCTGTTGACGGCCGCCAACTACGAGATCAACATCAACGATCTGGAAAACGACAAGGACTTCGGGTCCCTTTTCCGGTCCATGTTCTATCAGGGGTGATGCTGGAGACGCCCGAGATGACAGGATCTTTCGGGTCGGTCTCATTCTGGCGTCGCCACGTGTTGATGTCGGCCCCAAGCGGTGATACGATGAGACTGTGCCACAAGAGCGACGGCACCTGTGTTCGCGGCGCTATTTGACCCGTTCCATACCCTGTGCTAAAATAGTGGTCGTTCTGTGCCGCGCATTGATTCTGATCGCAAGGGCGAGCCTGAGGTGCTCTGTAGATCTGTTGAGGGGTGTGCGACTGTGAGGAAAGAAGATTACGCAGTCATAGAAACGGGAGGCAAGCAATACCGGGTTTCTCCCGGCGATACAATACGCGTGGAGAAACTAGACCGGGGCCCGGATGAGCGGGTCGAGTTTGACCGGGTGTTGCTGGTCAGGTCCGAGGGGGAGCTGACCGTCGGAAGACCTGTGATTGACGGTGCCAGGGTGGTGGCGGATGTGGTTTCCGAGGGCAAGGGGGACAAGGTGACTGTGTTCAAGTACAAGCCCAAGGTCAACTACCGCAAGCTCCGCGGCCACAGGCAGCAGTTCAGCGAGGTTCGAATCGACAGCATCGATCTGCCCGAGACGGGCTAGGTTGTCCGGCGTCCTGTGATCACTGCACGGTTCTTGGTCAACGAACGGGGGGAGCGACCGGTTTTTTCCGGTTTTGCCGTCCGGGGCCATTCCGAAATGGATGTCCCGGGGCGTGACATCGTCTGCGCGGCTGTGTCGGCCCTGACGCAGGCGGCGGTTCTCGGGATCGACGAGGTCGTGCGCTGCCCTGCCATGGTGGAGGAGGGCGAGGGATATTTGGCCTGCAACGTGTGGTGTCCCCGGCGGGTCGAGCCCGAGGTCCTGCGCGGTGCCCAGGTAATTCTTGAAACTACGTATCTTGCATTGAAGGATATAAGCGAGCAGTATCCAGAACGGGTGAGTCTGATCAAAGTGGGAGGTGAGTGAGATGCGCATCAATCTGCAGCTTTTCGCCCACAAGAAGGCGGGAGGAAGCTCGCGCAACGGTCGCGACAGCAACGCCCAGTACCTGGGGGTGAAGGCTTACGGTGGCGAGGTCGTCACCACTGGCAGTATCCTGGTCAGGCAGCGCGGTACCAAGATCCTCCCCGGCAGAAACGTGGGGGTGGGCGGTGACTACACGCTGTTCGCCAGGGTCGACGGTGTGGTCCACTACCGACGCCGCGGTAAGAACCGCAAGATGGTCGAGATCATCCCTGAGGAACAGGTCGTCGCAGCTGTCGCCAATGATGACGACTGAGTCCCGGAGTGGTTGCCTTGTTCATTGACCGGGCGAAGATCATGGTGACCGGCGGGGACGGCGGCGATGGTGCTGTCGCCTTTCGCCGGGAAAAGCACATCCCCAAGGGCGGGCCCGATGGTGGTGACGGGGGCGCCGGCGGGGATGTGTTGCTGGTTGTCCGGGAAGGATTGACCACCCTTTCGGCTTTCCGGCGTCGAAGCCATTTCCGCGCCGGCCACGGCGCCAGGGGGCGCGGCAAAAAGATGAGCGGTGGGGCCGGAGAGAATGTGGAGATACCAGTACCTCCCGGCACTGTGGTGAAGGATGATGGGGGACGCCTCATCGCGGACATGATCGAGGTGGACCAGCGACAGGTCGTGGCCCGGGGTGGACGGGGAGGAAGGGGAAATGCGCGGTTCGCCTCCTCACGTTTTCGCACCCCGAGGTTCGCCGAGAAGGGTGAACCCGGCGAGGAGAGGTGGATCCAGCTGGAGCTGAAGCTGCTGGCTGATGTCGGGTTGATCGGTCTTCCCAATGCTGGCAAGTCAACGCTTCTCTCCGTAGTATCTGCGGCGAGGCCGGAGATTGCCGACTACCCCTTCACCACTCTCGAGCCGAACCTGGGCGTGGTAAACTTTGATTATGATCGTTCCTTCGTCGTGGCAGACCTGCCGGGGCTGATCAGTGGGGCCCACGAGGGAGTTGGGCTGGGGGACGAATTCCTGCGTCACGCCGAGCGCACCTCGGTGCTGATGCACTTGGTTGACCTGGCCGATCCCGGGGGCAGATCGCCTCGCGAGACGTTCTCGGAGATCGATGAGGAGCTGGAGGCGTATGATGCGGATCTTTATGGAAAGCCCCGGGTGGTCGTGGGCACCAAGATTGACCTTCCCGGGACCGCCGAGGCCTGGGACGAGTTCCGCCCGTGGGTTGAGTCCCGGGGACACCGGGCCGTCTCCATCTCGGCCGTCACCCGGAGTGGGGTGGAGGAGCTGCTGGGGGTCACCTGGGAGCTGTTGGTGCAGGCCCGGCGCGAGGATCAACAGGTGAGAGCGCAGCAGCCGACGGGATTCAGGGTGTACCGGGTGGAGGGGGATGAACGGGTTCGCATTCAGCGCACAGACGACGGATGGGTGGTGCGCGATTCCCGCTACGAGCGTTGGGTGAAGATGACTGACATGGACAATGATGAGGCGGTGGAGCATCTGAATCATCGCCTGCGCAGGTCTGGTCTCTACGATCTTCTCGAGGAGGCCGGGGTTCGCGAGGGAGACGCGGTGAGAATTGCCGATGAAGAGTTCGAGTACGAGCCATGGTGATGCGAATCAGCCCAGGCGCATAGGGTTCATGGGAGGAACCTTCGACCCCATTCATCACGGGCACCTCGTGACCGCGGAGTCAGTGTATGACAGCTTCAATCTGGAACGGGTGATATTCATCCCCGCGGGGACTCCCCCACACAAACCCGGCACCCGGGTGACATCCGCCCATCACCGCCTGAACATGACACGACTGGCAGTGCGGAGCAATCCCCACTTTGCCGTCTCCGAGGTGGAGGTCAGGCGGGACGGCCCATCCTACACGATAGACACGATGCGCCATTTTCGAACCTGCTATGGTCCAGAGGCGGAACTTTATTTCATCACTGGCGTCGATGCAGTTATACAGATTCCCGAGTGGAAGAATGCCGCGGGCCTGTTCGGGATCTGCAAGTTCATAGCCGCCACGAGGCCGGGGTACCCGACAGAGAACTTCTTCCGTTTTCGCGATCGATTGCCTGCGCGGCGGAGGAGAGGGTTGAAGATGCTGGCTGTTCCCGCACTCTCCATATCCTCGAGCGACCTGCGCCAGAGGGTCAGGCAGGGACGGAGCATCAAGTACCTGGTTCCCGAGGTGGTGGAGCAGTATATCCTGGATAACGGGCTGTATCGCAGGAAAGGGGAGCCGGTGAGCTCGAGACCGCCGATGGCCTTTTGAATATATTCCAATGAAGATGTCCAGGATTTATGTTAAAATGGGTTCAGCGAAGATTTCCGTTCATTGAGCAATTATGCAATTGTGGGCAGGGGGCAGGAGCGGGTGGCTACAAGGAGAAGGGAAGCCGGCGGGAAAGGGTTGTCCTGGAAACGAGTGGGGCTTCTCCTCGGTGTGGGATTGGTTTTCGTGCTTCTCTTCGTGGTCACTTCCGCCTACGTTTTCCTGTCGGGTTTGAGTGGCGAGAACGGAGAGACCATTGCCAGGGAGATACCCGCACCCGAACCGGGGGAGAGGATTCACGTTCTGATTCTGGGCGTGGACTCTGAGCAGCCCCTGGACGGCACCTACGTTCCTCCCCGTTCAGATACGATCCTGCTGGCGACGTTTGATCCCGTCACTTCGGAGGCAAGTGTGGTCTTCATACCTCGTGACACGTGGGCGGTCATACCCGGAAGGCCGGAACCGGAGAAGATCGGCCACGCCTTTGCCCACGGGGGAGCCCAGCTTGCCATCGACACGGTGTCATTGCTTCTGGATGTACCCATACACTATTATGTGCGGGTGGATTTCGTTGGGTTTGCCCAGATCATTGATACCATAGGCGGCGTTCCGATGGATGTTGAAGAAGATCTTGACTATGTGGACCCGACCCAGGACCTGGTGATCAATATTCCCGCCGGGCATCACGACATGGACGGTGAGACGGCACTCCACTACGTCCGCTATCGCGGCAAGGGCGGATCGGACATTGAACGGATTGGTCGTCAGAAGAAATTCCTCAGGGTGGTGCTGGGAGAGCTTTTCAGTTTCCGCACTGTCTTCCGACTCCCGGAGCTGGCGCGACAGGTCTCGGACTACGTGGACACGAACATGTCTCCGACGAGGATGGTCTCTTTCGTCAGGTCAGCCATGAACCTCTCTGCCGATGAGGTGGTGATGACCAAGGTTCCGGGGGATGCTGGTTACCATCAGGGCATCAGCTACTGGTTCCCCCGGGTTGAGGAAATGCAGACCATGGTGGACACACTCGTAAGGGGATTGGTGAGAGAAGAGAATGCCGCGATAACGGTGGAGGTGTTCAACGGCGGCGGGATTCCGGGTGCGGCCAGCCGGGTGGCAGAACGTCTTCGCACCTACGGCTACGATGTAGTCCATGTGGGCAATGCTCCGGACACGGGTGATGAGAAGTATGAGGGTACGCGGGTGGTGGACAGAACGGACGAGGAGGATGTGGCCGGGCAGCTGATGGTGAGGGTCCTTCGCAGCTTTCTGTCCGATGAGTGCAAGGTGGAGCTCTACAATGGCCAGGGAAGGGTGGACGAGGAAGAAGAGGAGGAAGAACAGGCCACCCCGGCCATGATATCGGTGTATGTTGGTGCGGACTATTCTTT
>JAWOBW010000053.1:0-3515 GCA_046484105.1 Bacillota bacterium | reverse complement strand
AAATCAGAGAAATATTTCTGACAGCAGGTACTTGTCGATCAGGACGGGATGATTGGGGGAGACGCGGGCGGCGGTCTCCATGTACTCAGTCAGCTCCAGATCATTCTGGACGATCTCCATGGCGCGACCGCCCAGGACGTATGATGGGCGGACCAGGACCGGGTAGCCGACCGCCGCGGCGGCATCCAGGGCACCGGTCACCGAGGTGGCCGTTCTGCCGGCGGGCCGGGGTATGCCCAGCTCCTCGAGCAGCTGGTCGAATCGATGACGGTCCTCGGCGCGGTCGATGTCGCTCACCGACGTGCCGATGATGGGGACCCCGGCCTCGGCCAGCGGGCCGGCCAGGTTTATGGCCGTCTGGCCGCCGAACTGGACTATGACGCCCTCCGGCTGTTCCTTCTCCAGGATGTCCAGCACGTCCTCGGTCTGAAGCGGTTCGAAGTACAGCCGATCCGCGGTGTCGAAGTCGGTGGACACCGTCTCGGGATTATTGTTGATGATGATGGTCTCAAAGCCCTCCTCCTGCAGAGCCCACAGGCAGTGGACGGAGCAGTAGTCGAACTCGATCCCCTGGCCGATGCGGATGGGTCCCGAGCCGAGCACGACAATCTTCCTCCGGTCCGAGACTTCTGCCTCGTCCTCCTCCTCATAGCTGGAGTAGAAATAGGGCGTGACCGCGTCGAATTCGGCGGCGCAGGTGTCCACCATCTTGTAGACGGGCCTGATGCCGCCCCGGCAGCGGGCGCTGCGGACGGCGCCCTCCCCGCAGCCCAGGAGTCCGGCTATCGCGGCGTCGGAGAACCCCAGTTTCTTGGCCCTCCGCAGGAGGGATAGCGGCACCTGATCCAGGTCCCCATTGAGGGAGCGCAGCTCAGCCTCCATCTCGACGATGCGCTGGATCTTGGAGGTGAAGAAGGGGTCGATGCCGGAGATCTGGTAGATCTCCTCCGGCGTCATCCCGCGCCGCATCACCTCGGCCAGGGCGAAGAGTCGCTCGTCGTCGGGCTGCGAGATCCTCTCCAGCAGGGCAGACAGAGACTGCCCGTCGAGGTGGTCGAGTCGCATCCCGCGGGTGCCGATCTCCAGCGAGCGGACCGCCTTCAGCAGTGCGGCCTCCAGGGTTCTGCCGATGGCCATGACCTCGCCCGTGGCCTTCATCTGGGTTCCCAGGGTCCGCTGGGCCCGGATGAACTTGTCGAAGGGCCAGCGCGGCACCTTGATCACCACGTAGTCGATGGAGGGTTCGAAGCAGGCCGTGGTCTTGCCGGTGACGGCGTTATCTATCTCGTCCAGCGTCAGGCCGACGGCTATTCTCGTCGCAACCTTGGCGATGGGATAGCCAGTGGCCTTGGAGGCCAGGGCGGAGGAGCGGGAGACGCGCGGGTTCACCTCGATAACTGCGTAGTCGAAGCTGTCCGGGTCGACGGCGAACTGTATGTTGCAGCCGCCCTCTATCCCCAGTGCGCGGATGATCTTCAGGGAGGCCGTGCGCAGCCCCTGGTACTCGCGGTCGCTGAGGGTCTGCGCCGGCGCCACCACGATGCTGTCGCCGGTGTGCACGCCCACCGGGTCGATGTTCTCCATGCTGCATATGGTGATGCAGTTGTCATTGCCGTCGCGCATCACCTCGAATTCGATCTCCTTCCACCCGGCCACACTCTGCTCGATCAGCACCTGCCCGATGGGGCTGGTTCGCAGCCCGCGGTGGGCGGTGAGGCGCAGCTCCTCCTCATCTCGGGCGAAACCGCCGCCGGTGCCGCCCATGGTGTACGCGGGGCGGACCACCACCGGGAAGCCCACCTCGTCGGCGAAGGCCAGGGCTGCCTGGGCGGAGGAGACGGTGGTCGACTCGGGAACTGGCTCGCCAAGGTCGGCCATGGTGCTCTTGAAGTGCTCCCGGTCCTCCGCGCGGCGGATGGCCTCCAGCGGGGTCCCCAGCATGCGAACTCCGTACTCGTCAAGCACGCCTTGCTCCGCCAGGTCCTTGCCCATGTTGAGACCGATCTGCCCCCCGAGGGTGGGCAGGAGCCCGTCGGGCCGCTCCCTGGCTATGATGTCAGTCAGGCTGCTGATCTGCAGCGGTTCGATGTAGACGCGGTCGGCGATGTTGGTGTCGGTCATGATGGTGGCCGGGTTGCTGTTCACCAGCACCACCTCCAGCCCCTCCTCTTTAAGGGCGCGGCAGGCCTGAGTGCCGGCGTAGTCGAATTCGGCCGCCTGCCCGATGATGATGGGGCCTGAACCGATCACCATCACCTTCTTCAGGTCTGAATTCCTGGGCATCCTTCACTCCTCCCCGCAGTCCCCCGCATGAGGGACATAAAGTCCTGCAGAACGCCGGAGGAATCACCGGGTCCCGGAAAGGCCTCGGGATGGTACTGCACGCACAGAATGGGGAGCTCGTCGTGGATCATCCCCTCAACCGTGTGGTCGTTCATGTTGCGGTGGGTGACCGTCACAGCAATTCCCTCGAGGCTCTCCTCGTCGATGGCGTAGCCGTGATTCTGCGTGGTGATCTGCACCGAGTTCGTCCGCAGGTCCTTGACCGGCTGGTTGGAGCCCCGGTGGCCGAACTTCATCCGGTACGTGTCGGCGCCCAGGGCCAGGGCGATAACCTGGTGGCCGAGGCAGATGCCGAAGATGGGCAGCCGTCCAATCAGGCGACGCACCGTCTCGATCATCCCGCCGGCCGCCCTGGGATCTCCGGGCCCGTTGGACAGCAGCAGACCGTCGGGCTCCAGGTCCAGGATCTCCTCCGCCGTCGCCCGTGCGGACAGGACCACCACCTCGCACCCGGCCCGGTTCAGGCTGCGCGCTATGCTCTGCTTCATCCCCAGGTCGACTACGGCCAGGCGCGGACCCTCCCCGGGCATGGTCACGGTCTTCCTGGCCGTCACCTCATCCAGCAGGGCGGCGCCGTCGAGGGGCGACAGCTCCCGCGCCCTGGCGGCCAGCTCGCGGTCGCTGAAGTCCTCCGTGGTGATGATGCCCAGCGGGGTGCCCTTCCGTCGGATTCTCCGCGTCAGTGAGCGGGTGTCGATACCGGACATGGCAACGATGCCGCTCTCCTTCAGGTAGTGGCGCAGGGTGTCGGCGGCCCGCCAGTTGTTTGGGTACTCGCAGGCCTCGCGGACCACGAAGCCGCGCACGAAGGTTCGATGCGATTCAAAATCATCGGGATTGATGCCGTAGTTGCCGATCAGGGGATAGGTCATGGTCACAATCTGGCCGCAGTATGACGGGTCAGTCAGGATCTCCTGGTAGCCGGTCATTGCGGTGTTGAAGACCACTTCTCCCGTCCGAGTTCCGCAGGCTCCGAAACCCTCTCCGTAGTAGATCTTGCCGTCCGACAGTGCCAGCCGGGCCTGCATATTCATTCCTCCCCCACAGTGGTTGAGACAAAAAAATAACCGGGCGATGGAGTGCACCGCTTCGGTTAGCCTGGATTCAAACTGTACGGTTCCACTGTGCGCTCCCTCCTTTTTAGCCTCTCCGGACTAATTAAAAGGATTTGC
>JAWOBW010000008.1:0-2514 GCA_046484105.1 Bacillota bacterium | reverse complement strand
TCGTCACCGACCCGCGGTTGAATCTGGCGCGTCTACAGGAGCACATGGCCAACGTTTCGGGAGATGAGTATTACCTGGGCGAGTATCGTGTGCTCACCACTGCGGGCAGTTCCGGGCATAAGACCGTCATAGTGTTCAACAGAAGGGAATGGAGCACTCAAGAGGCGGCAAGCATGCGTATCGCCAGCATGATGGGAGTGCTGCCCTTCTCGAGAAAGCGCCCCAAGATCGTTACCATAGGCTCTCCCAGCCCTCTGCACGATAGCTATCGCCTGCCCTTGAGCATGGATATCGGTCTCTACCGCTACGATGTACTACCGGCTACCGCTCCCGTCGAGGAGTTGGTATGTCGGTTGAATACTCTGCAGCCCTATATGCTGCGGGGATTCCCATCTATGCTGGGACTGCTGGTGGCCGAGCAGATCCTGGGACGCCTGGACATCAAGCCCTGTGTTGTTGCCGGTGGAGGCGAACCCCTTAGCGGCGAACTTAGAAAGCAGATCCACTCGGTGTGGGGAAGCTCTGTTTTCGACATCTACGGCACCCAGGAGGGACTGCGGGCCATGGAGTGCGGTGTTGATGGGGGTTTGCACATCTTCGAGGACCTCGGTATGGTCGAGGTGGTGGATGAGGACAACCGACCTGTGCCCGACGGAACCCTGGGACACAAGATCCTGTTTACCAGTCTCGTCGGCTTCACGCAACCCGTTATTCGCTACGAGATATCGGACATGATGGTGCTGGATCCGGAGCCGTGTCCCTGTGGTCAGCCGTTCCGGCGCATTCTCGCCATCAACGGCAGGAATGACGATGTGATCTACCTGGAAGGGCTGGGGGGGGACAAGGTTGCCGTCCATCCTGTCCACTTCTGGAATGTCCTTGAAAGCTATGAGGCAATACGTCAGTATCAGGTGATTCATGAGCCGGATGGCCTCCGCCTGCGGCTGGTGTTCTCGGAAGGGAACGGAAACACAGCCCGCATGGTTCGGGAACAGGTGGGACAGAAGCTGCGCACACTGGGCGCTACATGCCCGCATATCAGTATTGAACTGGTCACGACTCTTGAAGACCGCTCGGGCAATATGGGCAAGTGGAAGAACATCATCTCCAACGTAGAGAGGTCCGCGCCTGTGGGGGCGGGACGGCGATGAACGGTCGGCAGACGCCCGAGCGGTGTGATCAGATCAGCGGTTGACTAACGCCGGCCAGGAGAAGCAAGTTGAGAATGAAGCGATTCGTGCATGCCTTGCTGAGAGCAGTGTTGCGTCCTCTGCTGCCTGTCATATTCAGACTCTGCACGCTGGTGCTCGGCATCAGGTCGCTGGGAAGAAGCGGGGGCATCATCCTCGTTGAGTTGACAAGACACAAGGGCAGCACGATCAAGCTGGCCGATGGCAGCGAGGTCAAACACGGCGACCGCGTCATCAAGTTACATCTGGACAATGACTGGATTGCCGAGAGACGGCGATCGGGGTTGAGAACGGGGACGGCTGCTCTTCCCAGAGGAGTTCTTCGCTGTTTCAGGGATGGCTTCAGGCTGCTTGCCGCGCAGGTGGCGGAAGGGAGTTACGGCAATGTCGTTGCGGTGTACGGCTGGACCGTCCTTCATAGAGGGGCCAGGAGATTCGGATTTCAGGTCTTCGAGTTGCCGAGTACGCTGAGAACCGGGCTGGCGCAGTTCTACATCACGAGTTTGATGCGATTCTACAACATCCGGGGAGAGGGCAGGTACAAGTCCTCCCGTGAACAACTGAGAGTGAAGGAGATCTGGCTCTCCCGGGACGAGTTCCTCAGAATACACCACTCGTGCTAGCGAGCCCGCCTTCGCTGTATATCGCCGGTGTTTTCGATAGTCTCATCCGGTCGACCGAGTATGCCGAACCGCGGAGGCTCACTCCAGTCCGGGTGCGCGACATCCCGTCACGTGAGCGCGGTGACAGGTCTGGATCTCGATCACTCACCCAGTATCTGAGTGACGATCTTCCTGGACCTGGGGCGGTTATCGAAGTCCACGAACACTATCTGCTGCCAGGTGCCGAGGGTCAGTTTCCTGCTGGTGAAGGGGATCACCAGCGAGGGGCCGAGTGTGGAGGCCCGAACGTGGGAGTGGCCGTTCCCGTCTCCCCACGTCTTGTTGTGCTCGTAGGGAATGTCCCGTGGTACGACCCTGTCCCACATCTTCGCGAAGTCTGAAGCCAGGTGCGGCTCATACTCGATCGTCGTCATTCCTGCCGTGGACCCGACGACAAAGAGGGTTACTACGCCGCTATCAACTCCGGACTCCTCCACTGTACTGGCTACCTGAGGGGTTATATCGATGATATCGCAGTCGCCCCTCGATTGTAGAGTGATGTCGCCGGTCACCACGGTCATAGCTTCACCTCCTGCCAGATGATGTCTTCCAGGTCGAATACCGGACCGTCCCGGCAGACCTGTCTCAGACCATTCCTCGTCTTGATGGTGCAGCTATAGCAGGCGCCGAACCCACATCCCATCCTCACCTCCAGCGAAACC
>JAWOBW010000006.1:0-7857 GCA_046484105.1 Bacillota bacterium | reverse complement strand
CTTCACAGGCGATCACCCCCTCTGCAACGCCCACCGAGGTGGCCACGGCCACGCCGACTGCGGCGCCGACGACACCCACGGCGACGTCCACGGCCGCTCCCACGGGGCGGGTGTCGCCCTGGACATGTCCATGCGGCAGGTCTTTGAGATGGGAGCCTTTCACGCCGACCCTCACCCGGGCAACCTGCTGGTGGTGGGGACGGACCGGCTGGCCATATTCGACTTCGGCATGGTTGGCCTGATAGACCGGGAGAGCATCGGGGAGCTGGCCGACCTCTTTCTGGCCATCATAGAACGGCAGTACGGTTTCCTGACCGAGATACTGCTCGAGGTGGGAAGCCCCCGCAAGGATCTGGATGCGAGGGAGCTCCGCCGCGAGCTGATGGAGCTGGTGGAGCACAATTATGCCAAGGACCTCCGGGATTTCAACCTGGGACAGGTCCTGGTGTCGATGATGCAGATTCTCCGCCATCATCGAATCGCCATGCCCGCATCCTACATCGGCCTGGTCCGGGCCCTGGTGTCGGCGGAGTCGTCGGCCCGACTCATCTATCCCGATTTCCGCCTGGTCGAGGAGATGAAGCCCCGCATACGGTCGGTCCTGGCCGGCAGGTGGGGACTGAAGGACCTGCAGAGGGGCGCCCCGGTGATTGCGCGGCGGGTTCTGCGGCGCCTGTCGCACTGGACCGGAAGGCTGGGCTCCCTGGTCGACCGGGCTGACCGGGGAGAGATCTCCATCATGTTTCACCATGTCGGCCTCGAGACTTTTCAACGGGGACTGGAGAAGATAGCCCAGAGGATCACCCTGTCCGTGTTGATTGCCTCGCTGATCATAGGCGGTTCTCTGATCATCCAGTTCGACCGACCGCCGTACCTGCTGGGCTATCCCGCCCTGGGCATGGTATCCTACATCGGCGCGCTCATTCTGGGCGCCATCCTGGTGTCTCTGGGGAGGCGATAATGTGGCGATTCTCAGCATGACGGGTTTCGGTCGCACTGAGAAGAGGGCCTCAGACCTGACCCTGGTGATGGAGATGAAGACCCTCAACCACAGATACCTGGACATCTCCGTGAGTCTGCCCCGGATGATCCCGCAGGCCTGGGAAATGGATGTCAGGCGTGCCGTTGAACACAGGCTCCGCCGGGGCAGGGTGGATTTCTCCGTCAACCTGGAGACGGGGGCCGGTGGGAACTGGCGCCCGCGCGTTGACACTGCTTTGGCGGGAGAATATCATGAATCTCTGAAGGAACTCTGCGAGGAGCAGGGTCTGGTCTTCGATCTTTCCCTTCCTCTGCTGATCTCCCTGCCGGGAGTGGTTGAGGTGGAGGAAATATCGCCGGACCTGCGGGATCTCAAGGCGGTATTCGACGCGGCCCTGGCGGAGGTGATGGACCAGGTCGTCGAGATGCGCTCAGTTGAGGGTGCGGACCTGGGCCGGAAGCTGGGTCGCCTGCTGGAGGATTTCGAGGCGAATCTGGCGCGGGTCGAGACGGCCGCCCCCGGGGTGGAAAAGCGTCGCTTCGAGGCCGTGCTCCGGCGGGTCCGACAGCTGCTGGACGAGGAGGCAGTCGTGCCCGACGAGCTGGATATAAGGGGCGAGGTCGCCCTGGCGGTGCAGAGGACCAGCATCAGCGAGGAGATGGCACGCCTCCGCAGCCACGTGCAGCAGTTCCGGGGGACCCTGACTGACGGGGAGGGCTCGGGACGGAAGCTGGAATTCCTGGCGGGAGAGATGTCGCGGGAGACGAACACGGTGGCGGCGAAAATATCTGACGCCGCCCTGAGCGGGGTGGCGATAGAGATGAAGAGGATTCTTGAAGATGTGCGGGAGCAGTTGCGCAATATAGAATAGGATGAGACCGTCAAGTGATGGGAGTGATAGTGTGGGTTCCATAGTGTTGGTGAACATAGGGTTCGGCAACATGGTGTCGGCCAACCGGGTGATTGCCATCGTCAGTCCCGAATCAGCCCCGATCAAGCGGGCCATCGCCGAGGCTCGCGACGACGGGTTGCTCATCGATGCCACGTACGGGAGGCGGACCCGCGCGGTCATCGTGACCGACAGCGGCCACGTGATCCTGTCGGCCGTGCAGCCTGAGACGGTCGCCGGGCGTCTTCACAACCGGCAGGCTGGTCAGCCGGCCGAATGAAACCGGTTATGTTGAGCGAGGAGGTGGGCCTCTTGCTCCGCGGGCGGATATCCTACGACCAACTCATGGAGCTGGGAGATAACAAGTATGCCCTCACCATTGCCGTGGCCCGTCGGGCCAGGCAGCTGCACGATGGGGCGGATCCCCTGATCGAGGGCGACGCCTCAAAGCCGGTTCTGCTGGCACTGCAGGAGTTCAGAGAGGGAAAACTCCGCTACGTCAGCCGGATGACGGGGGACAGGTATGAGGAGACTCACCCGACTGAGGATCCTGCGTGATTGCTGCTCCGGGGGAGGGGAAGCTGTGAGCGAGGGACTGGAGGATCTCAGAGGCAGGACAGTTCTCTTCGGCGTGACCGGAGGCATAGCCGCCTACAAGGCAGTGGACGTGGTCAGTCGCCTGAGAGAGAGGGGAGCCGACGTCCACGTCATCATGACTGAGGCCGCGACGCAGCTGGTAAGGTCGTTGACCTTCAGGACTCTCTCGGCCAACCCGGTTTACACCGACATGTTTGACGAGCCCAGGGTGTGGAATGTGCAGCACATAGCCCTGGCCGAGCGGGGCGACATTCTGGCAGTGATACCGGCCACGGCCAACATCATGGCCAAGGCGGCCGCGGGCATCGCCGATGACTTCCTGAGCACTCTGCTCGTCGCCTTCGACGGCCCCCGGCTGATGGCCCCTGCCATGAATCCCGGGATGTGGAACAACCCGGCCACGCAGAGAAACCGCCGCCAGCTGGAGGATCTCGGCTTCACGGTGGTGGAGCCCGACTGCGGGCGGCTGGCCTCCGGGGCGAGCGGAAGGGGGAGGCTGCCCCCGGGCGAGGTCCTGGAGGAGGAGATTTCCTCCCTGCTGCACGCCGACGACGCCCTGGCTGGCAGGAGGGTGCTGGTCACGGCCGGACCCACGCGCGAGTACTTCGATCCGGTTCGCTTTCTGACCAGTCCATCCAGCGGCAAGATGGGCTATGCCCTGGCCCGGGCCGCCCGGGAGAGGGGAGCCCGCGTGGACCTGGTCAGCGGTCCGGTGAATCTCGCCTCCCCGCGCGGCGTGAGGTGTCATCAGGTGGTGTCGGCCTCGGATATGCTGTCGACGTGTCTCACTTTGTGGCCGGAGATGGACATCCTGTTGATGGCCGCCGCCGTGTCGGAGTATCGCCCGGCTGAGTACCGCAGCGACAAGATCAGCAAGACCTCGGGGGATGATCTCGGTCCCATGACGTCCACACCGGACATCATTTCCACCCTGAGCCAGTACAAGGAGGGAAGGTTCGTCCTGGGTTTTGCCGCCGAGACCGGGGACGAGGAGTTGGCCCTGGGCCGGGCGGAGGCCAAACTCGTTCGCAAGGGCATGGACACCATCGTGCTGAATATAGTGGGGGGAGAGCGCGGCGGGTTCGCCTCGGATCTCAACCGCGCGGTGCTGATTGACTCAGGTGGCAGGGAAGAGCTGCCCATGATGCACAAGCGATCCCTCGCCCGCCTCATCGTGGACAGGGTGGTGCTCAGGATCGGTGAGGGGAGCAGATGACGGTACTTCCGCAATGCAATACGCCAGCATCATAATAGATGCGGTGCTGCGGGGGGATGATGCAGTCTCCCGCCCGCAGGTCTTTGACTATGCCGTTCCGGCCTCCCTGGGAGATCGCCTGCAGAGAGGGCACATGGTGAGGGTGCCCTTCGGCTCGCGGATGACCCGGGGTTTCGTGGTTGATCTCAAGGCGGAGGCTGATTCCCCCCGCCCCCGCGACATTCGCGATATGGTCTCCGACGTGAGGTATCTCTCCTCCGCCGATCTGGATCTGGCCGATTGGGTGGCCTCTCAGTACCTGTGTAGCCCGGTGCACGTGTTGCGGGCCATGCTCCCGCCCGGTTTTCGCGACGGGACGGGCCCGCCCACCGTGCGCCGACTGGTGGTGAACGTCGACGACATCGGCGCCGCCGAGGAGGAACTGGGCAGGGCGAAGAAGCAGGCCGCGGCCCTGCGGGAGGCGGCGGAGCTGGGGGAGCCGGTGAGCAAGATGCGACTGGCCCAGCTGGCCGGGGTCAGCACCTCCACCGTGGATGCCCTGGTTAGGGGCGGATACCTGCGCTGGGTGGAGGTGCGCGACGGCCACCGGCCCTACGACCGGGCATACCGGCACGACCCCCCGGAGGCATTGACCCCGGATCAGCGCCGGGCACTGGAGCAGCTGTATCCCGCCCTGGACGGCCGGGGCGGGCGCTTTCTTCTCTATGGGGTAACCAGCAGCGGCAAGACCGAGGTTTACCTGCGCGTCATGGAGAGGTGCCTGGCCCGGGGGCGGGGCGCCATCCTGATGGTGCCGGAGATCTCGCTCACTCCCCAGATGGTGGCCCGGGTCAAGGGGCGGCTGGGTGACGGAGTCGCCGTGCTGCACAGCGCCATGTCCCCGGGCGAGCGGGCCGGCGAGTGGCACCGGTTGTTCTCCGGAGAGGCCGCCGTCGCCCTGGGTCCCAGGTCAGCGGTGTTCGCTCCCGTCAGGAACCTGGGGGTCATCATCGTGGACGAGGAGCACGAGACCGCCTACAAGCAGGAGAGCGTTCCGCGCTACCATGCCCGCGACGTCGCCCTCAGGCGCGCGGCGGCGGCAGGGGCGACGGTCATCCTGGGCTCGGCCACCCCCTGCCTGGAAACCTATCACGCCGTGGAGCTGGGGGACTTTCGCATGCTGCGGCTGCCGGCGCGGATTGACGGCCGGCCCATGCCCGGGGTGGAAGTCGTCGACATGCGCCGGGAGTGGGCGCACGGGAATCACAGCATATTCAGCCGTCGGCTGCACCGGGCCCTGGAACAGGGACTGGACAGGGGAGAGCAGACGGTCCTCTTTCTCAATCAGCGGGGTTACTCCTCCTTTCTCGTGTGCATGGACTGCGGGCACACGTTCAGGTGCAGCCGCTGCAACGTGACGCTCACCTATCACCGCGAGGGTGGAGTGCTGCGCTGTCACTACTGCAACGACAGGGTTACGGTGCCCCGGCAGTGTCCCGAGTGCGGCGGTCGGGTGGTTCGCCGCGGGGTGGGTACGCAGAAGGTTGAGGCGGCGGCGGCCTCGGCCTTTCCCGGCGCCCGGATCGCCCGCCTCGACACCGACACCGCCCGGCGCAGGGACGCCAGGAGCAGGATATACGAGCAGTTTGCCCGCGGAGAGCTGGACATCCTCGTCGGGACGCAGATGATCGCCAAGGGGTGGGACATTCCTGCCGTGACCCTGGTGGGGGTGGTCGACGCCGACACCGCCCTGCATTTCCCCGACTTCCGCAGTTCGGAGCGGACCTTTCAGCTGCTGACGCAGGTGTCCGGTCGGGCCGGCCGGGGTGAGCGACCGGGGCGGGTCATCATCCAGACCGCCAGTCCCGACCACCCGGCCATAGCCGGGGCGGCCGCGGGTGACCTGGAGGGATTCTACGACCGGGAACTGGCCGAGAGACGCAGGGCGCAGTACCCGCCCTACGTCGACCTGGTGCGACTGGTGGTGACGGGCGATGCCGAGCCGATGGTGCAGCTGTGGGCGGATGAATTGCGGCGCCGGCTGGAAGGCCTGGTGGGAGGAGACGGCCGGGAGCAGCTGCTGGGACCGGCTCCCGCGCCCCTGGACCGGCTGCGCGGCCAGTACCGCTGGCACCTGCTGCTGAAGACGTCGGCGCTGGAGTCTTGCCTTGATGGGCTGAGAGAAGTGATGCACAATATGCGTATGGGACGGGAGGATCCTCACATCATCGTCGACGTGAACCCGGTGCAGATGCTGTGATCCTCTCGACACAAAGCTGTGAGGGTGATTTATGCCATGCAGATTACCGGCCACATCTCGCCACCGGATATGCACCTGAAGGTGGTGACGATTGGCGATTCAATTCTCGAGCGGCCCGCGGCACCGGTCACCCGGTTCAACCGGAGCCTGGGCCAGCTGCTGGACAGGATGGCCGCCACCATGTATCACGAGCGGGGCGTCGGGCTGGCCGCGGTTCAGGTGGGAGAGTCGCGGAGGGCAGTGGTGGTGGACCTCGGAGAGGGTCCGGTGGACCTGGTCAACCCCGAGATCACCCACCGCAGGGGGGCGAGCGAGGAATTCGAGGGGTGCCTGAGCGTTCCCGGGTACACCGGGAAGGTGACGCGTCCGGAGGAGGTGACCGTGAGCGCACAGGACAGAAGCGGGGAGAAGATCTGGCTGAACGCAGAGGGTATGGCGGCGCGGATCCTCTGTCACGAGATTGACCACCTGGAGGGACGCCTCTTCGTAGACATTGCCGAGGACGTGATGCCCATGAATCCGGAAACCCGCCTGCGGGTGGTCTTCATGGGCACGCCGGAATTCGCCGCCATAGTCCTGGCGAGATTGCTCCGGGCCAACTGCCGCGTGGTGGGGGCAGTCACGGCGCCCGACCGCCGGCGGGGAAGGGGACAGAAAGTGCGCCCCACTCCGGTCAAGGAGCTGGCACTGGAGCACAACATAACGGTGCTGCAGCCGGAGCCGGGCGACGATGAGGAGCTGGCGCGACACCTGCGCTGGCTGGACCCGGACGTGATCGTCACGGCGGCCTACGGCCGGATTCTCGACCGGGAGGTCCTGGACATACCGGAGCTGGGTTGTCTCAACGTGCATGCCTCGTTGCTGCCCCGCTACCGGGGCGCCGCCCCGATACAGCGGCAGCTGTTGGCCGGCGAGGAGGAGACCGGAGTGAGCATCATCCGCATGGACGAGGGGATGGACACCGGTCCGATACTGGCCCAGCGCGAGATGGAGGTGAGGGCCGGGGATGACGCCGGATCCCTTCACGATCGCCTGGCCTTCCTCGGGGGAAACGAGGTTGTCACTGTGCTGCGGGAGCTGGCGCGGGGTGAGAGCAGCCCCCGGGCGCAGGACCACGAGCTCGCCACCTACGCCCCCAAGATCGGGCGGGACGAGACGGAGATTGACTGGAGCGGTAGTGCCACAGGGATAGTGAACCAGATCAGGGCCTTCTCCCCCAGGCCGGGGGCGTGGACGCTCTGGAGGGGTGAGAGGATCAGGATCCTGCGCGCCTCACCGGGCGACGGGTGCGGGGGACGACCGGGAGAGGTCATCGAGGTGGACCCCGGGGGAATACGGGTGGCCACAGGTGACGGCGCCTGCGTCCTCGAGCGGGTGCAGGTGGCGGGGCGACAGCCCACGGACGTGGCAGATTTCGTCAACGGTTATGACATGAAGCCGGGGGAGATTCTGGGGGGTGTTGGGGGAGGTAGTCAATGAATGAGACGGTCACTGACGAAGGTCAGTCCATCGGCCTGACGGGGCGTCCCAAGCGGCTGTTCGTGCAGATGACCTTCGCGGCAGCCATCCTGGTGGCCGTCGTCGGAGGTGGCTTCATCTACCTGCTGGTTCGCCACGCGGCGGAGGTCAGGGATGCCCTGGTGTGGCTGCTGGAGGCGGGGATCGTGCTGTTCATATTCGCAGTCGGCCTGTGCCTGACGGCGATTGTCTGGCTGATCCTGACGGAGCGGGGTGCGTCGCCGCCGGTGAGAAGGTGCATGAGCGGCTTTCTCAACCTGATGCTTCCCCTGGCAGTGTCCGCCGGGAGGCTCCTGGGCCGGTCGCGCGACGATGTGCAGGCCTCCTTCATCGCCATCAACAATGCCCTCACCTGTAGGAGTGCGGTGGACATCGAGGCGCCGGAGATGCTGCTTCTTCTCCCCAGGTGCATGCAG
>JAWOBW010000311.1:0-2759 GCA_046484105.1 Bacillota bacterium | reverse complement strand
CAGTGGTTAGGTCGAGATGGTCAACCGCCCCAAGTCCTATTGCGGGGGACTTTGGGGCGGTTTCTACTATGGAAATGTCACCGCAAACAGGCCAGAGACCGATGCGTCAATCCGGGCCCGGCGAATCATTTGCCGGCGAGGCTACTGAACCGCGAGGAACTCATGCGAGGGGCGCGACGAAGACGAAATCGTGCAGGTTGGGGTGATGAACCGCATAATTGAAGCCTCGGTGCGGCCGAAGGGTCCTTGAGTCAGTGTGTATCCGGGAAAGGTGCACTGCTCCCGTGGGTCGGCAACCGTGGTGTGGGCCCGGGAGGTCGGGCGAAAGCTACGCCGCCGACCGATCCGGGTGCTGTTCACCCTTCGTTCCCCGGCATCACATCAACTCCGCGCAGGTGCCTGGTGATGCCGTCCGGCCTGCAGCCGGTGATGGCCGTCCACCGGTTGAGGAGGTGCCGCACGTGCCCGCCCATGAATTCGGTGATCTTGCGGTCTGTTCCCGGTCTCAGTCCCACGGTCTCGGGCCCGTCCTCGAGAACGGTGGCGAACAGGAACAGTCTCCTCAGGGCAGATGCGGCTTCGAAATAGTCTGCGTCCGGGACCCGGATCCGGCGTGCCGTCTCATACCCGCTCAGCAGTCGCCGCCGGGCTGCGGGCGAGTGCTCCAGGATTAGCGTCCAGCCCAGATCAAGGCGGTAGTCGGTCACCCTCACCTGCGTCCAGTCGATGACGCACAGCTCGCCCTCCGGGCCGACCAGGACATTCTCGGGATGGAAGTCACCGTGGATCACCGCCGGATATGTCTCCCCCGGGCAGTGCCGCATCAGCCAGCGCCAGGCCGGGGCGAACCCTTCCTTCTGCAGTCCGGCGGAGAGCTGGGCGAAGTGTCCGATCTCGCTGGCGGGACTCTCGACGGAGTCCTCGAAGAACTCGCTCCACGGCAGCGAGTGAAGATCGGCATACAGCCGGCAGAAGCTGCGAAAGAGTGTCGCCCTGTCGTCTGGACTGCTTCGCCGGTGAACGACGGCGAGCGGTTCTCCCGCAACCCTATTCATGATCATGAAGGGCCTGCCCAGGTAACGAACGTCATCCACCAGCTCGACGCCGCCCGGCAGGGGGTAGCCGCGTTCGCTGAGCCATTGCATGCCCAGGTATTCGCGCCGGTGCCTTAGGGACAGCCAACCCAGGTCCCGTGTGGGCACCTCATATACGCGGAGAACCCGGTCCAGCCGACGCCGGGTGCTGCCCCGAGTGAATTCGACTGTGAAGAAATAGGTCTCGCACTCCATGCCGGCCCGGTTGGCCGTCAGGTCGGACACCCGGAGATCTTCATACCCGGGATGGGATTCTCTGTAGTAGGCTTCCAGTCCCTCCCCAATCTGCATTCGGTGTCATCTCCCTTCGTCAGATTGTCCGTGACCATCCATCTGCGCATTGATACTGCAAATATGTGCCGCATGATGATAGCGAAGGGCCCTGCGCCCGTCACACCATTCACCGTCGGACTGACGCACTCCTCTCGGGGTGAGGGAGATGAGTGGTCACCGTCGGCTGACGGTGCCTGCAAGCCCGCGTCAATTCCAGGCGTGGTTTCGCTGGTGGGCATGGTGATTCATAATTCCCATCGTCCGATTCCGTCTTTTCCCCCCATTCATCGCCGGCGACCTGCAGACGTCGTCAGAAACTGCAGGCCCCCACCGGCGGGGGAGGACGCCTGGTGGGTGAAGAGGGCGAAAACGGGCGCAGCCGCATCAAGCGCCGACTTGACGAAAACCGGCCCCCGTATGTAAGCTTGTCAGACGAAAGCGTAGCGCGACGGTCCAAAATCCAGGGAAACCGCCCTATACCGCGGGGTTGTGAGGCTGCATCCCGCGGCGGAAGCCACCTCAGTCACCATGTGACCGGGCCCATTCTCTCACAATGGGTCGGGGTGCGCAGCGGTGTCGTCACCTGGTGGCGGGTGAGTGAATCCGGGTTCCGCGGGGGGTCTCTGGCCGAGATGGTGAGGATGATCTCAGTGGTCATGGGAGTGGTGTCCTGTGCGGATCACTGAGCGCCTGGCCGGAGGGATGAAGATGAGTGGCGTGCAGATCACAGAAACGAATTGGGAGGTGCGACGCAGATGAAAAGAACACTGCGGTTGGCGCTCGCGATCCTGATGGTGCTGTCGCTGGTGTTTCTGGTAGCCTGCGGGGGCGAAGAGGAGACGGCGCCGGAGGAGGAGCCCGAGCCCGGTGCGGTGGATCCGGGTGAACCACAGTACGGAGGAGAACTGACCCGGGCGGCGATTTATGGCGATGCGGAATCTCTGGATCCACACTACGTGACCCGGGTGGCAGGGATCATGCACCTGATGAACATCTTCGACGGGCTGGTCTATCTGTCCGAGGACGGCGTGGAGGAGCCGGCCGTGGCCGAGAGCTGGGATGTGAGTCCGGACGGTCTAGTGTACACCTTCCACCTCAGGGAGGGAGTCGTGTTTCACCACGGACGCGAGGTGACGGCGCACGATGTGAAGTGGAGCCTGGAGCGAGCCATGGACCCGGGCATGGAGTCTCCGCACATGATGCGATTTGAGTCCGTGGTCGGGGCGAACGAATACATCGCCGGTGAGGCGGACGAGGTGACCGGCCTCCGGGTGATAGACGACTACACCATCGAGATGGAGCTGGTTGGAGTCGACAACCTGTTCATCCGCGAGCTGACGAGCATCGCCGGCTACATCCTTCCGGCTGACGAGGTGGAGAGGCTGGGGGATC
>JAWOBW010000218.1:0-3911 GCA_046484105.1 Bacillota bacterium | reverse complement strand
ACCGACCAGGATCCCGAGGGTTTCGGCGGCCCGGGACCGGAGGATGTGGATGCGGATTACGAGGTCAAGGAATGACGGCGTGAACTGAGGAGTGACCTCAATTGCCAGTTGGGAAAGACTACTATGAGATTCTCGGGGTTCCGAGGGGTGCCTCGGAGAAAGAAATCAAGTCAGCCTACCGCAAGCTGGCGCGAAAGCATCATCCCGATGCAAATCCCGACGACCCGGACGCCGAGAAGCGGTTCAAGGAGATCAATGAGGCATATCAGACCCTGAGCAATCCGGAGAAGAGGAGAGCCTACGACCAGTTCGGCAGTGCTGGAGCCGGGGGCTTCGGTGGATTCGACCCCTCGGATTTCAGCGGATTTGGTGACTTCGGTGATCTCGGTGACATCTTTGACGCCTTCTTCGGCGGTGGCCGCCGGCGCGGAGGACAGCGCGGGCCGGCGCGGGGTCGCGACATCGAGGTGACCGTCAGCCTCGACTTCGAGGAGGCCGCCTTCGGGGTGGACCGCGAGGTCGAGGTTACCCGCGCCGAACCGTGTCCGACCTGCGGTGGCAGCGGTGCGCGCCCCGGAAGCAGTCCCAGTACGTGCCCCCAGTGCGGCGGGACGGGACGGGTCAACGCGTCCCGCAACACGCCCTTCGGTCAGTTCGTCACCAGCAGCACCTGTCCCCGGTGCGGGGGGCAGGGCAAGATCATCGAGGATCTGTGTCCCGAGTGCCGCGGTCGGGGCAGGATCCAACGCAAGCGGCGGATCGAGGTCAGCATTCCCGGGGGCATGGAGGACGGTATGCGCTTGCGGGTGGCCGGTGAGGGTGAGATGGGCCAGATGGGCGGGCCGGGAGGCGACCTGTTCATAAGGGTCCGGGTCAGGCCGCATCCGGCGTTCACCCGGCGGGGAAATGATGTGCACAGTGAGGTCACGATCAGCATGGTGGAGGCGTGCCTCGGGAGTGAGAGGGAGATCGAGACTCTGGACGGTCCACAGACCGTCAGGGTTCAGCCCGGCATCCAGGACGGCGACACGGTCAAGCTGCGGGACCGGGGCATTCCCTACGTGAAGGGATACGGTCGCGGCAATCACGTGGTGACCTTCAGGGTTGAGATTCCCACCGATCTCTCCGAGCATGAAAGGAACTTGCTGCTGGAATTTGCGTCTTCACGGGGAGAGACCATCAAGGTGCCCGACGAGGGTTTCCTGAAACGGGTGCGCCGGGCCTTCAAGGGTGCCAAGGGGAATGGATGATTTCTGGGAGATCGTCCTGTGCATGCCCGCGGAGTTCGAGGACGCCGCCGCGGCCTGGATCCCCGAGCTGTCCCCCGGTGGGTTCGAACAGCGGGAGGAAGCGGAGGGCGCCGCATTCGTGCTGTATCGACCCGTTGGGACCGACGGCGAGGAGGCAGTCCTCTCGCAGATCCGCCAGGTCATGTCAGCTCTAACCGGGGATCTGTCGCTGCGCATCAGGAGGGTTCCCGCGACCGACTGGACGGAGAGAGTCCGCGAGGGAATGAAGCCGGTGAAGGTGGGCCCGGTGTGGGTGGTCCCCCCCTGGCACGCCGGTGAGGCGGCGGAAGACGCAGTCGAGGTGGTGATCTCGTCTGTGTTCGCCTTCGGCACCGGGTATCACGAGAGCACGCGGTTGGCCCTGCGGGCGGCCGCAGAGGTCATCTGCAGGCGGGAGGTCGCGACTGTTCTTGACGTGGGCTGCGGTACGGGTATTCTGGCGATTGCCGCACTGAAGCTGGGAGTTGAGAGGGCCTTTGCCTGCGACATTGATCCCGAGGCCGTGCGGTGTGCCGGAAGAAATGCCCTGTGCAACGCAGTATCGGATCGTCTCGAACTTCAATGTTGTGACGTAGCCGACCTGGGTCCGGCGTCCTGGCCACAATCGCATCCCCTCGTCGTGGCTAACCTGACGGCTCCCGTCATCCTGGCGCGCGCCGGCAGCCTCCGGGCCGCGACTGAACCCGGGGGTACACTAGTTCTCTCCGGCATCTACCGGGGTTCGTGCGATGGTGTCGTGCAGGCCTTGCGCCGCGCATCCTGGCGGATCGACCGAGAGCTGTCCGAGGGTGACTGGAGCGCTCTGGTCTGCTGGCGCCTGCGGTGATGCTGTGAGGGGTGGTGGGCGTTGGGACGGGCAGTGTCATTCTTCACACTTGGGTGCAAGGTGAATCAGTATGATACCCAGGCTCTGCGCGAGCAATTCCTGTGCCGCGGCTTCCGAGAGGTGAGCTTCGGAGAAGTCGCGGATGTGTACGTGATCGCCAGCTGCGCCGTGACTGCGGGCGCGGCCGCCAAGTCGCGGCAGATGACCCGCCGCGCCCACAGGCTGAATCCACAGGCGGTGGTGATTCTCGTCGGCTGCTACACTCAGGCTGCGTCCACCCGCCCGGGGAGGCGGGACGAGGAGCGGCTGGGGAGTCTTCCGGCGGATCTTTTGTTTGGAGTGGGTCAGGGGGCCGGGGACATCGTCGACGCGACCGAGGCCAGGCTCAGGGGGGAGAATGTGCCGCGGAGCCATGTTAGGAATCTCTGGACGGAGGGACCTTCAGGTCGCCAGCGCACCCGGGTGTCTTTTCTCGCCGGGCACAGCCGGGCCCTGGTCAAGGTACAGGAGGGTTGTGACGAGTTCTGCAGCTACTGCCTCATTCCCTTCCTCCGGGGGCCGGTTCGAGGTCGTCCCCCGGACGAGATTCTCGCGGAAGCCGAGGGATTGCTGGAGGCCGGCTACCGCGAGCTGGTGCTCACGGGGATCAACCTCGGTTCCTACGGACGCGCCCCCGGGGTGCATGTCAGCCTGGCAGACCTGGTATGCCAGCTGGTGCAGATTCCCGGTCGGTGGCGTCTTCGGCTGAGCTCCCTTGAACCCATGGACTTGGACGAGCGGTTGTTCGAGGTGATGGCAGCGAGTCCGCGGGTGGCCCGGCACCTGCATCTGCCGCTGCAGAGTGGGAGTCGCCGGGTCCTCGAGAGGATGAGGCGTCGATATACCCCCGGGCAGTATCGAGAGCTGGTAGAGGCGGCCCGTGCCCGCATGCCGGACCTGGCAGTGAGCACCGACCTGATGGTGGGTTTCCCCGGGGAGAGAGAAGAGGATCACAGACAGACGCTGGAGTTTGCCCGGAGTGTGGGTTTTGCCCGCATACACGCCTTTGCCTTTTCCGCCCGGCCGGGAACCGGAGCCGCCCATCTCGACGACCAGGTTCCGCCCGCGGTCATCAGGGTGAGACGGGATGATGTCCTCCTGCTGGCGTGCCGATCCGCCCGGGCGTTTCACCGGGATCAGGTGGGCCGCACCCTCGAGGTGTTGGTGGAGGAGAGGGCCGCGGAGATTCCCTTCGGGCGGAGTCGCGGGGGGGCATGTCACTATGGATACAGCGGCAATTACGTCCCCACGTGGATTCTTGACGGAGAGGAAGACTGCCGCGAGGGGCGGATCTGCCGCGTGAGGGTGCTGGATGGCGCACAGGAGGGATGTCTGGCCGTCCCCGTCCGCCCGGGGTTTCAATCCAGTCTTTGAGTAATACTATTTACTGAGGGGATGTGAAGACGCTGGGAGGTGGGCTGGATGAGTGAAGGCAGAACAGAAATCGCACTTCTCTTCGGGGGACCGTCGGAGGAACACGACGTGTCCCTGATGTCGGTCCGCTCGATATGGAACGCCCTCAATCGAGAGCGCTATCACGTCAGCCCCATCGGGATAACTCGGCGAGGAGTCTGGTACCTGGCGGAGGATCCGCTCAGGTGGTTCGAGGAGGGGATTCCCGATCGACCCGCGAGTGAACGGGGGCGGATAAGGCTGGACCCAGGCCCCGGGGGAGGTGTGCTGGTGGGTCCGAGGAACCGGAGATTGCCGATCGATGTGGTTTTCCCGGTTCTGCACGGTCCCTTCGGCGAGGATGG
>JAWOBW010000149.1:0-5925 GCA_046484105.1 Bacillota bacterium | reverse complement strand
CGGCTCCCGCTCCTCGTCGGCCAGCAGTTCCTCTTCCTCCTCGGGCTCCTCAACCTCAAGTCTGGGCTGTACCAGGGTCACGATGATATCGGTGGGATCGTTGAGCACCTCAACGCCCTCCGGCACTTCCACGTCGGCAACCGTGAGGCTATCTCCGAGGGTCATCTCCGATATGTCCACCGGTATTCTGTCCGGGATGTCCCGGGGCAGACACTGCACCGTCAATTCGCGGATTCCGTGCTGCAGCACCTCGATCCCGCTGGTGGCCGTCTCCTCACCCAGCAGCTGAACGGGCACGCTGGTGGTCAGGGTCTCCTCCAGATCCACCTGGTACAGGTCAACGTGCAGGATGCGGCGTTCCACCGGATCGCGCTGGATCTCCCGGATCATCACCACTCGCCTGTCCTCAACGAAGTCCTCAATCTCCAGCTCCAGCAGTCCCCGCTGTCCGCCGGCGGAGAACAGTCGGTTCAGTTCAACTTCGCTGACCTTGAGCGGAACGTTGTCCACGTCCCGGCCGTAGAGCATAACGGGAACGTAACCCTCGCTTCTCAGACTCACGGGGTGGCCTGTCTCTCTCAAACTGGCTGCAACTGTGACCGACTCTTTCATAATCAGCTACCCTCTCCTTACCAGTAGTCCCAGCCCATCCTATCCTCCGCCCGCACGGGTGTCAAACCTCACCCGGTGACGAACAACTCGCTCACCGAGCGATCCTTATGAATCCGCCTTATAGCCTTACCGAGGAGGGATGCGACCGACAGGACCTTCAAGTTTTCCATGGACGTGTCTGCGATCGGAACTGTATCCGTGAGAACGACCTCCTCGATGGGAGACTGCCGCAGCCGCTCTACCGCCGGCGGCGAGAGTATGCCGTGGGTGGCCCCGGCGAAGACCCTCTCGGCACCACTGTCCTTGAGTGCAGATGCAGCCGCACATATGGTGCCCGCGGTGTCTATCATCTCATCCACCAGAATCGCCGTTTTCCCCTTCACGTCACCGACGATGTTCATGGCTCCCGCCACCCCCGGACGGGGACGATACTTGTCCACGATGGCGATCCTGGCCCCGAGACGACCGGCCATGTCCCGCGCCCTGGCCACCGCTCCCGCGTCCGGCGCGACCACCACCACCTCGCCCAGGTCAGCCCCGCCGAAATGCTCCGACAGGGTCGGCACCCCGGAGAGGTGATCCAGAGGAATGTCGAAGAATCCCTGGATCTGACCGGCGTGCAGGTCAACGGTCAGGACCCTGGTGGCGCCGGCGACGGTTATCAGATTGGCCACCATCTTGGCGGTGATCGGTTCCCGCCCCCTCGTCTTCCTGTCCTGCCTTCCGTAACCGTAGTACGGCATGACGGCCGTTATCCGGCGGGCGGAGGCGCGGCGCAGGGCGTCAATTATGATGAGGAGTTCCATGAGGCTGTCATTGACCGGAGAGCAGGTCGGCTGAATGACAAAGGCGTCCGTACCGCGGGCGTTTTCGTCAATCATGACCCGGATTTCCCCGTCGCTGAATCGATCCACCACCATTTCCGCCAACGGCACCCCCATGGCCTCACTCATGGCCACTGCCAGGGGCATGTTTGCGTTACCTGCGAACAGCTTCAACTTACCGTGACTCTCGACCATTCGCCGTCATCTCCTCCCGTCATTGCTCAATCCTTTCGCAAGTAGCGGTGTGCCCAGCCCTCCTTGTTCTTCTGCCGCCCGCGCGCCACTGCCAGGCCGTCGGGAGGAACGTCCCGCGTTATGGTGGAACCTGCCGCGACGAATCCTCCCTCACCCACCTCGACCGGCGCGATGAGGTTGCTGTTACAGCCGATGAAAGCCCGGTTGCCCACCACGGTGCGGTGCTTCCTGCGTCCGTCGTAGTTCACCGTTATGGTGCCGGCCCCCACGTTCACACCCTCACCTATCTCGGCATCTCCCACGTAACAATGGTGGGGCAGTTTGCTCCCATTGTCGATCCTCGAGTTCTTCACCTCGGCGAAGTTGCCCACCCTGACTCCGTCGGCCAGCTCATTTCCGGGCCGCAGGTGGGAGAAGGGACCGACCGTGACCCCGTCACCGAGGCAGCTTTCGGTGACCAGCGAGTACCGCACCGAGACGTCGTCTCCCAGACGGGCGTCTATCAGATGAGTCATGGGGCCGATGTGACAGCGAGAACCGATGCGACTGCCCGTCTCGATGGTGGTGAAGGGATAGATGACGGTGTCGCATTCCACCTCAACCCCGGGATAGATCCAAGTCGTATCCGGATCCATGACGGTCACCCCGCGGTCCATGACCTCGTCCAGGATTCGCCCGCGAAGGATGCCAGTTACCTCCGCCAGCTCCCGGCGGGTGTTGACCCCCAGCACGCTGCGGTTATCCGTCGCCCGCACCGTCTGTACGGTGAGCCCCCGCTCGTGCAGTAGTGGAAAGACATCGGGCAGGTAGTATTCGCCCTGCACGTTATCCGGGCGAAGAAGGGGCAGGGTCTCCAGCAGAGAACTGACGCGGAAACAGGCGATGGCGGTGTTGATCTCGCGGATGGCTGCCTCCGCATGAGAGGCATCCGTCTCCTCCACGATCTTCACCATCTCACCGGATTCGTCCCGGACGACGCGTCCCAATCCGGTGGGATCGTCCATCACTGCGGTCAGCAGCGTGGCCGCCGCGCCGCTCTCGCGGTGCCTCCGCATCAACCTCCCCAGCATGTCCCCGGTGACCAGGGGAACGTCGCCGTTCACCACCAGGACATCCCGACTGGCCTCCAGGTTCTCGGCAGCCGCGCTCACTGCATGTCCGGTCCCCCTCTGTTCCTCCTGGTGAACATAACTCACCGCATCCCCCAGGCAGCTCCGAACGGCCTCTCCCTGGTAACCGATGACAACCGCCGGGCGGTCGATCCCCGCGTCACAGAGGGCTCCGACCACGAGAGAAACCATGGGCACACCCATGACCGGGTGGAGGACCTTCAGAAGTTCGGACTTCATCCGCGTGCCGTGACCGGCCGCCAGGACCAGTCCAGCAAAACCTGACATTGCACTCCCACCTCTCCCTACTACCCTATTTGACAATCATATTCAAGTTGCCTGCAAGCTCACACGGAGTCCCATGGGACCCCGTGTGAGCAGACGGTTTCAATGTACCCCTCGTTCCATCGCGGTGCGATATTCACGCCGCCCCTCATTCACCGCAGCCTCATACACCCGCAGGAGTTCGTCTTCGATGTACCTCCGGGTCTGCGAGGTGACCGGATGGGCTATGTCCAGGTGATCACCTCCGGGAAGGCGCCTGCTGGGCATCGACAGGAACATCTGCCGGTCGCGACCCTCCACCAGCTTGACCTCATGGACCACGAAACAATCGTCGAAGGTCAGCGAGGCAACTGCCCGGGTGCGGCCTCCGCCCTCCGTGCAACGCATGCGAACCTCGGTGATATTCACCATCCTCCCCCCCTCCCGGCCGGATGCGCCTTCATACCATTCGCTGGCAGACATGGCAATTCCTGCCTGAGAGGAGGACGGATTCAATCTGGATGCGCCAGACAGCGAACCTGGACATTGCGCCCGTCGGGGGAGAAGGTCACCTCCGCAAGAGACTCGTACTCCTCGACCAGCTTGCTGCGGGGCGAGGTGGTCACGGCGACGACCCCGATGCCGAGCACCTCGGCCTCGAATTCGGCCAGCAGATCGCACACTCCCTTCACCGTGCCGCCCCCGCGCATGAAGTCGTCAATCACCACCACGGAGCTTCCCGGGGGAAGAGCCCGCCGGGGAAGCGACATGGTCTGAATTCGGGAGGATGAACCGGAAACGTAGTTTATGCTCACCGAGCTGCCCTCGGTGACGCGGCTGTTTCGCCGTATCAAAACCAGGGGACGATCCAGGTCCCGCGCCGTCATCAGTGCGAGGGGGATCCCCTTCGTCTCAATGGTGACCACATAGTCGGGTCTCAGGGAGCCGAACAGGTGCGAGAAGTAGGTACCTATCACCGCCGCCCATCGAGGGGAGAAGATGATATCCGTCATGTACAGAAAACCCCCCGGGAGAATGCGGTCCGGGTCCTGCAGCTGCTCTAGGAGGGTTTCCGTGATGGATCGCATCTGCTGGGGTGAGGGTCGCGGTTTGAGGCGGACTCCACCGCTGGCACCGGGAAGCGTCTCAATGACCCCCGATTCAGTCCTGGCGAAGGCCTCCCTGATCATGGCGACATCCTCGGATATAGTCGATCGCGCCACCTTCAGATCCCGGGCAAAATCACCCAGGTTGAATACCTGGTAGGGGTGGTTCACGAGAGCGTCAACAATGCAAGCGATTCGCGTAGGCCGGGGCCATCTGTCCTTCACCCAACGCCCCCCCTTATCATAAGGACTGGTGTGGCAAGAAAAGCCGGAAAAGAGCGAACATTCACCCTTCACTATCTATAGAATATTCGCAATAGGACGTTATGGCAAACCCCACCCTCCTGACTGGTGATGCTCTGCGAGCAGGCGCTCTATGGTGAGGAGCTGTTCCGGCTTATCCACATCAGTGGCCAGTTCCGCGTCATCGCTCATTATCGCGTGGCCCTCCGTTCCGGTCACTCGTCGGAAGAGCCTCTCGAGGTGAACCAGCCCGGCCGTGTGGGTGAGCAGGCGTATGACAAACACCGGTCCCAGGGTTACAGCCATGCGAAGGGGACTCTTTCGCTGCTGAACCAGCTTCTCTATCTCCGGCAGGACCCGCCCTATGCTGTGCCGGGTACCGAAGAAGCAATTCCCCAGGGTGATCTCCCCCTCCCTGAGCTTCACATAGGTGCGGCGGACACCGGGGAACCTGGCCTCGCTCGTCGTCCGCGTGACCACCGGGACGAAGAAATCTCCCTCTCTGCCCATGCAGGCGGAGACGAAGCGGTCAATCACGGGCCCCGTGACCATGGGAACGTCACTGGTGATGAACAACAAACGCTCGGCAGTCGGGTTCACCTCCAGCCCGATTCTGGCGCTGTCCAGGAAGGTCTTCCCGGCCGGAACCAGCCTGACTTCTTCCAGGGGCATTCTTTCTCTGAACTCCGGAAACCCTACCAGCGAAATGCCGTCGACCGTCTCCGCGTCGCGCAGGGCATCAATCACGTACTGGACCATGCCCCTGCCGGCCAGTGGCACCAGCGCTTCGTACCTCTCCGTGGACAGATCCCCGAGAGGGCCCTCATTGAGTGCCCCGGCAAGGATCACCGCATCAACTTTCGAGCTGACGTCGATATCCACCCGATCCCCCTCCATCCGACGTAATTTCCCAACCCCCGCCGCGACGAAACCGACCGAGAAACAGCCGGGATTGCTCCCCGCCAGGTCCCAGCCCATGATCACCGGTGAGTCTCGAGTAGGCTCGGCGCGCCTGACCACCGTGCCGGTAGAGGGTGAAGAAGCCCGATCCGCTGCCGGTCATGACAGCAGTCCTCCCGGCGGCTGCCGCCAGTCGATCCCTGCACAGCGAAAGGCCCGGCTCACACCGCAGGGCGGCCTCCTCCAGGTCGTTTCGGATTGTCGTCAGCACACCCGCCAGGTCATCACCCCTCAGTCGTGTCACGGTCGTCGCCGGTGACATTCCACCGACGGGTTTATCCTCGAGCTGATCATACGCTGCGTAGACGGCGGCGGTGCTCAATCTGACCGGAGGGCAGGCGAGCAGCACCCAATGTGGCCCGGGAAAGGGCAGGGAGCGAAGCATATCCCCGCGACCGGCCGCCTCCTGCGTACCTCCCCGCAGGAAGAAGGGAACGTCCGCCCCCAGCTCGCGGGCGATTTGCTCAATATCGGGGACCTCGGCGGGGTTTCGCCTCGCCATGATCCTCGACAGCACGGCAAGGGTGGCCGCGGCATCTGAACTGCCGCCGCCCAGACCCGCTCCGACGGGGATCCTCTTTCGCAGGTGCACCTTAATGCCGCAGGGTGGGG
>JAWOBW010000114.1:0-4177 GCA_046484105.1 Bacillota bacterium | reverse complement strand
GAGTACTGCCAGCGCGGCGGCCGCTAGAATCATGATGGCCGTCCACCCGGTCTGGCTGATCCCCCAGCCATCCCACTCCGCCGCGTACAGCGTCACACTGACGTTGACGATTGTGGCCACCGAGATCCAGGCCAGGTATATGCTGAAGGGGATCTTCAGTATCCAGAAGGTGGTGAGGGATTGAGGCCTCCCCCCAGCGTCGATGTTTGCATAGATCGTCACCAGGGTGGCCAGCAGGGCCAGCATGATGGCCAGAGAGAGGCGGATGCCTTCCCAGTGCCAGGCGAAGATCCAGGCCGAGTTGAACACGCAGGACAGGGCGAACAGGTGGCGGAAGCCCCGCAGACGGGGGTCGCGGGGGCGCATGAATTGGTATATGACGAATCCCGCCAACAGCAGATAGATGAGCCCCCATATGGCGAAGGTGTATGGGGCGGGAGTTATGAGGACCGGGTAGAGCTGCGAGATTTCTCCCGTCGTCCGGCCGTTGAGGGGCAGCAGAGTGGCCAGGGCGTTCACCAGGATCATGGTGGCGAAAGCCCCCAGGTTCACATACCGATCGGCATCAGTCACGCTGTACCTCCAATCAAGGAGTCCGGAGTGAGCCATCACGAAAGCGGTGCCTCGTTGACCGGGGGGTTCTGCTTCCTGTCGTCCCCGCCGGGCAACCTTTCTCCGATATCGCTGCTTGCTACCATTATTCGTCACATATCGCGGGCAATCCTTCGCCCCATCGCGATTGGTGTGCGGGCCAGGGCTGCACCGAGTGAGGTACGACCTGAAGGAGCGGGTGATGAGGTTCTCAGGGCTGTGACCCCACGACCACGGCAAAGTAGCGGCCGTGATACGCAGTTAGCATGATTATATCAGATATATCCTGCGATGGTGGAGATACAGGGGATGACATCGGGCTGCAGTACGTAGCACGGCTTGAATTGGGCATACGGGTGCTAAGAGATCATGCTTCATTCGGTTTTTCCGATCCCTTACAGACCTACGAGACTCAGGGCTTGCTCTGGTGCAATAAATGGCACATGACGAAGCAGCAGGGGAAACGGGCACAGGACTGGGAGGGGATGATGAGGGAACCTTTCTGGGAGGAAACCTACGCAGACGAATCCAGCAGTATCTTCGGGGATGCCAGTCGGGAGATAGTGGCTGCCTCGGGGGTTCTGCCGCGGGATTCGCGGGTGCTGGACATGGGTTGTGGCGAGGGGCGGAATGCGCTGTTTCTGGCGCGGGCTGGCTTCCGGGTCGATGCCTTTGACATCTCTGAGCGGGCGGTCAGTAAAATGCTGCGGTCGGCTGAGCAAAGGGGGATTGAGGTGACCGGGTGGGTCGAGGACATGACGAGATTCCGGTTTCGCCGACAGTACGATCTGATCATATCGCACGGGGTGCTGCACCTGCTGCAGAGGGATGATTGGCGCCGGGTGATAGATGATATGCAGGCGCACACTAGATCCGGCGGGGCCAATGTGGTCGCGGTCTTTGTCGACACTCTTCCCACTCCAGAGGACCTCATTCCCTTTGTCAGGGGGTTGTTCCGGCCGGGTGAACTGGCGGGGCTGTATTCGGGGTGGGATGTGGAGCTGTCCGAATCATACATCAAGGAGGATGAGCATCCGAACGGGCTCAGACACCGGCATCCGATTGACAAGGTGGTGGCGTGGAAGAGGTAGACTCACCGACAGTGCGGGCCGGGGACAACGGTCAGGATCTCTTGTCGTCGTGTTGCGGATGGGGATTGACGTGAACGAAGACCTCTCCGATGTGGGAGGCGTCCTCTATCTGTCGGCGCAGCCGGTGGGCGAGTTCATGGGCGGCATCCAGTCTGAGATCGGAGTCCACGCTGATCTCCAGATCGAGGATCAGGCTTCCACCGTACTGCCTCATTCTGACGCTGTCCACGTGCTCGATGCCCGGTATGGCCCGGGCGGTCTCCTCAACCCGGTCGGTCTCCCGGGTGAACTCGCCGGGGCGGCGATCCATCAGGGCGTCGATGGCCGACCGGAGGATTTTCCACGACGTGATCAGAATGAGCACCGACACAGCGACGGCTGCCAACGGATCCAGAATGGACCAACCCCAGTTGGCGCCCAGTATTCCGGCGAGGGCGGCGACCGATGACAGGGCGTCGGAGCGGTGATGCCAGGCGTCGGCCAGCAGAAGATCGCTGTGCGTCCGCCGGGCGGCCCCGCGGGTGTACTGGAACAGTATCTCCTTGATCAGGATCGAGCTGGCGGCGATAGCCGCGGCGGGCAGGCCCGGCGCTGCGACGGCTCCGCTGAAAATGCGGGTGACGGCCCCCCAGAGCAGCCACAGGGCTGTGCCCCCCAGGCTCAATGACAGGACGGCAGTTGCTATGGTTTCCGCCTTGCCGTGGCCGTAGGGGTGTTCCCGATCGGGTGGTCTGCGGCTCAGGTACAGTCCAGACAACACCCCCAGGGTTGAGAGAGCGTCCGAGGCGGAGTGCGCGGCATCGGCCACCAGGGCGCTGCTGTGAAAGGCCAGCCCTACCGCGGCCTTGACACCTGACAGGGCGATATTGACGATGAGTGAAACGAGCGAGACGCGAACGCCCGTGTGGTAGCGATCATCTGACACGACCACACCCCCTGCAGCTATTATATCCGCCGGGTGCGCCCGCGGACAGTGCAGTGACGCCGGCAAGATCCATCATGTGAGGGCGGCATTTCGCCGCATGTGCCCCGGCGACGCCAGGTTTGACAGCACCCGCAGCCTGGTCTACTCTGTAGTGGAAGTTTTGCCGCCGCCGCCGGCGACGCCTGCCGGTGAGAGGCGATGTTGCCAACATCGCGGACTGGTTTCAAGTCAGGAGAGTGATGAGGTTGGATGCAAGGAGGTTGACGCGGCTGGCCCTGCTGATAGCAGTGGGAGCCGTATTGCACTGGCTGGAGGCAGCTGTGCCGGCACCGGTCCCGGTGCCGGGAGCCAAGCTGGGCCTGGCCAATATCGTCACCCTCTACGCCATCGTCGCCTGGGGACTATCCTCGGGGTTGTATGTGGCGGCGGGAAGGGCGCTGCTGGGCTCTCTCGTCGGCGGGACCTTCGGGACAATCGCCTTCGCCATGAGCCTTTCCGGCGCGGTGACCGCCGCCCTAGTCATGGGGCTGCTCCTCCGGCTCCCGCTGGGCCCGGCCGGCCTGAGCATGATGGGTGCCCTGACCCACAACATGACGCAGCTGGCGGTGTTTGCCCTGGTCACGCGGTACGCGGGCGTCTTCGTCTACACCCCCTACCTGATACTGCTGGCACTGCCGGCGGGATTGGTGACTGGTCTCGTCGCCCTGTTCTTTCTGAAGCGGAGTGGATACATCGCCGCCGCCTCCGCGCGATGATTTGCGAATCTTCCTCTCACACCGCCGATCACGTCGTCCTTCCCCATCTGAAGCGCGCCGGATCCAGATCAGTGAAGGAAAGAGGGATGTACTCGTCGAAGCTTCTCCAGACGGAAGATTCGTAGATCGAAGGATTGTGCGGCCTGGAGGTTGCCTTGGGCGACTGCGGATCAGATTATCACAAGGGTCTCATCGTTTTGGTCCTGGCCATGTTCAGCATGGCAACCGGTGTGGGCTTCATCGTGCCGCTTCTTCCGGTGTACGCGGAGACCATGGGGGCCAGCGGGCTGTGGATAGGCCTGATTTTCGCCGCCAACCCGTTCTTCCGCGCGATACTGATGGTGGTGTTCGGCTCCCTGGCAGATCAGAAGGGCAAGAAGAGCATCATCGTCGGCGGGCTACTCGGGTACATGGTGGTGGCACTGGGCTTCGTTCTGGCCACCAGCCCCCTGCATCTGTTTCTGCTTCGCCTGGTGCAGGGAGTATTCTCCGCCATGATCAGCCCCGTCGCCCGGGCATACGCGGGCGAATTGAGCCCGGCCAATGCGGAGGGCAGGGTGATGGGGACCCTCAACACGGGTTTCTTCGCCGGATTTGCCGGAGGACCGCTGCTGGGAGGGGCCCTGGCCGACCGCTTTGGCTTCAACGTGCCCTTTTACGCCATGGCCCTTCTGTCAGGGGTCTCCCTCTTACTGGTCATCATGCTTTTGCCCGAGCAGAAGATCGACGCCGATGCCCCCAGACAGCGGCCGATTCAGATGATCTCGGACTCCCTCCAGCTCTTTCGCAGTGACACGGTGAAGGGTGTGGTCTCC
>JAWOBW010000063.1:0-6970 GCA_046484105.1 Bacillota bacterium | reverse complement strand
GTTCTCCAGTGAGGACCCGGTCGCAGCTGCCGGGGCGCTGCGCGGCTGACGGTTCCGGGCCAGTCCTGGTCTCGCGCGGCCGGCGGGTAAGTGCGTCCAGGGACATTTCATGGCGGTGCGACGCATCCCCTCATCCGGGCCTGTCGGACCGCCGAGCGGCACTGCCAATCCGCCGAGCCGGCAGGGTGTTTGCCGGAGAATGCACCCGGGAAACCGCGTAACTTCCGTGGCGTCGCTTCTGAGCGGCTGTCCCCAGTCCATTCCCGCACGGTGTAGCCAGACAGCTGACATGGCAGGTGCATGCACAGTGGGCGTCGTGTGCGAGGAGCGCGCGGCGATCCGACGGTGGCGGAAGAACCAGTCACCCCGTCTCCGGCAGCCGGCGATCCCCGCGGCGACAGGTTGCGCCCCAACCGTTCACCCCCAACCCCTCCCTGAAGCTGCAGGACTCCCCGCCCGGGTGGTATAAATAGGCATTATGAGGGCAAGTAGCGTTGAGAGGGGTGGTTCTGCGTGGATCAGTGCGTGCAATGCTCCCGGCTGACGGGGGAGAACATCCCAAAGATCAACTGCGCGCCCGGCGGGCTGGAGTTTCGCGGGGCGGAGCTCCGGGGGGATCTCGACGGCGTGCTCGCCTGGCACAGGGATATGATGGAGCAGGGCATGACGGGGTTTTCCTTCGCCCGGGGTGGTGAGGTCAGGGGATTCGCACAGTACATGCCGGAGGAATCGGCCCCCGTGCCCATAATCGCTCCGGGGGCAGCGGTCCTGATGTGCTTTCACTGGAATATCTCGCCCGGCCAGGGCGAGGAGGAGCACCTCGGGCGTGAGCGCACCATGCTGCAGAGAGTCATTGACGATGCGCGAGGGTGCCGGGAGTACACCGGGATGGCGGCGGTGGGTTGGGATCACCCCAGCCATTTTCCCATTCCCCTGCTTGAGAACCTGGGGTTCCGCTCGCTGCACCGGGAGGGAGAGATGGCTCTCATGTGGCTCCCCTTCGCCGGGGGATGCGCCGAACCCCGGGTGGCCGAACAGAGCTTTCACCCGCTGGACCTGTCCGGCGCCGGGAGGTTGGCAGTACAGCTCGCCTGGAGCCACCGCTGTCCCTACGATGTGCATCACCGGATGCGCATCAGGCGGATCATCGAGGAAATGGACCCTGGTCGGATCCGGTACGATGAGATCCTCACCGACACCAGGGAGCAGGTTCTCGCTCACCGGGCTCCCAGCTGGAACTGGCAGTGGCTGTACGTCAACGGAGAGGAACTGGCCGCTTTCCGGCTGACGGCGGAGCAGCTGCGGGGACGACTGGCCGGGGTTTGACTTCCGCCCGCCGCACTCCCGAGCCGGTGCGCCCAATGCGCGAACCCCGGGACCCGGGTGCGGGACTCCGTTGACGCGGCGAAACGCGGTGCGGTGTGGATCTCAACGCGTCCACCGGCGCCGCTCTGCCCGCCTCGTCCATAGTAGTATGGTCATCTCATCCTCAGAGCACGATCGGCAGAACAGTTGACGTCATGCGACAGCGGGTCGCCGGGCGGTGGCTGCCCGTTCAGCGCGCCACTTTGGCGATGCCAGGTGGATGCCCTTGGCATGGGACGGCGCAGAGATGGCGGCGTGACGGCTGCGTGCCGCCAGGTGCCCCCGGGGGAGGCGTGGCAGAGACAATTTCTGTTGATCCAGACGAAGGCGACATCTCCGTGAGAGAGCCGGGCAGCGGCTGCGGGTGAAGGCGGCAGGTGGATCTCCGGCCGGGGCGGGAGGATCTCACTTGCGATTTCACTAGTTGCTGCCGGGTGCGACGCCCGGGTTAGTGAACCGGGGCCAGGCGAATCAATGTTTGACGTTGATCGGCGGCCCCGCACCCTGAGGACCGGCCGGTGCCGGGGGAGTCAGGGCAGTCGTCGACTGGGTCCCGCCTCTGGTCATTGCCGGTCAATGGTACCCGTGAGTCTCTGTGCCGGAATCATTGCAGGACCTGCGGAAATGTATAGTTGTGCCGAAACGAAACACCGGCTCAAAGGCATTGCGGGATGTGGAGATGGGAAATCGGAAAGGGTGTTCGAGGACATGGGAGTGCCGCGTAAGTGGTTGGTGCTGGCCCTGGCGTGCAGGCTCTGGCCATTTACCTGCACGTCCACCATCTCATTCCCTTCGACCGTCTGAGGCAGGTCTTCATCGACCTCTTCGGTCAACCCATCAGTACCGGCACCCTCAGCCACATGCTGGCAACAGCTGCCGAGGATCTTCTGCCCGTGGAGGCGGTCATCCACCAGCAACTACTCCAATCTCCTGCCGTACACTGCGATGAAACCGGTATTCGCATGGGGAAGAATGCTTAGCTGCACGTGGTCTCGACTGATCGACTCACTCGTTTCCATGTTGATCACAGGCGGGGCAGAAAGGCCCTCGATGCCATCAATGTGCTCCCCAGCTTCCGGGGTGTCGCGGTTCATGACTGTTATCATTCCTACTTCAGCTACACCAACTGCACCCACGCCCTGTGCAATGCCCACCTCCTGCGAGAATTGGAGGCCGCTTTCGAACTCACAGGCCAGCAATGGCCTCATCAGCTCCGTGACCTTTTCCTGGATGCCCATCGACGTGTTGAACTTGCCAAAGCCCACGGCAAGGCCGCTCTCTGTGCCCATGAACGCGACCAGATCCACAATAGATATACCGCCCTCATAGAGCAAGGACAGGCCCTCACTCCCGTTCAGGTCCAACGCCAATCCGGGCGGCGCGGACGGCGCAAAAAGAGTAAAGTCCAGAATCTTCTCGAGCGTATGAGTCAACGTCAGGATGAGGCATGCGGTTTGTCGACGACTTCCGCGTCCCCTTCACCAACAACCAGGCTGAACAAGATCTCCGCATGGCCAAGGTGAAACAGAAAATCGGTGGTGGCTTCCGAACCGACATCGGCGCCCAACGCTTCTACCGCATACGCAGCTACATCTCGACTGCCTGCAAATGCGCCTTCAGACTCATCGAAGCCCTACGCTGCCTATTCCAGGGCCAACCCTTTATCCCCATCATGACGCGGGGCCCCTGACCGACACCATCACGAAAAACAACTCATCCACTGCACCTTCCTCTGCCGCCACTCAAGGGGTATCCCTGCTTCTGTGCCGTATTATACCAGGCACCTGGGCCTGAATAGATTGCCTAATCTAGCACCACCGCCTGATGTCTGCTCTTTCTTCCCAGATCCAGTCCGATCACCTGCATCACAAACCGCCTCCTGAAAGTTGGATTAGGATGGGGGATGGGTCACACCCATGAAGGGCTCCATACTTGTGCGTGATGAGGGACGTCACCTATGATGTAGGTGGCTCCCAATCGCCTTAACCGGAGATGGTACTCTGCCCGCATGGGTGTGAGGAATCTATTCAGAACGGCAGCACAATGCCCCGTATTTACGATCTCTTCACCACCCATCCTGGGAGAGTACTTCCATGGGGTGCTCCTGTTTCCTACCTCCACCCCAAGATAAACGTACAAGTTACCGCCCGGGTTTGCCGGCGGATAGATAACCAGTTCCCTTACGCGATGTCGTATTCTCACCCTCGGATTCCTCCCCTTCGCAGGAGTTTGCGGTGACAGTGCAGAATCGATTCTATGCCGGACCGACCGGGAGAATCCAGTAGGCTACCGGGCGGGACAGGCGCGTGAGCATGCGCATCCGGGGAGGTGAACGGTTGTGAAACAGCTACATGTGGACATGGAAGAGATCGCGATGATTATGGAGGACAGCTACCGCGACGATGAGTTCTTCCTCGACTGCGAAGCGGGCCAGCTCATCGTGGTAGCTGCCGATCTGACCGACCTGGAATCCTACGATGATGATGAGCTGGAGGAACTGGTGGCCAGGCTCCCCGAGTGGGAAAGGAAGCTCGTTCCCGAGGTCCTGGAGGTCTGCAGCTCTATAGGTGAGCGATATTTCGCTGTTCCCGGGATCTACTCCAGCGAGGGATATGACGACATGGTAGAGTTTGCCGAGATGGTGGAACATGAGAGACTGCAGGACTTCTGTTCGTGGCCCTCGATGGCAGGGGTGCTTTTGGCCGTTTCAAGCGGGTTCTGGCGTACTATCCGGAAGAGCAGGTCCGGGAGTGGCTCCACGATTGCGGTATTGAGGCTGTCGACAGACCGCCCACTGCTGAGTGAGCTCAGCTCCGGGTACCCAGCGTCGATGGAGGTGAATGAGAGTGAAATGGTCCGAGTACACGGAGGAGGAGGCCGAAGAGGCGATCCGGCTGATGGAGGAGGGCCTGTCGCAGCTGAAAGCAGAGGAATACGACGAGGCTGAAGATTCCCTGAAACGGGCCCTCAGCCTGTGTCCGGCGCCCCCCGTCATCAACAACCTCGCGACATGCTACCTGCACAGCGGGAAGTATGAGGAGGCCGTGGCGGTGCTGGAACCGAATCTGCTCGATCTCGCTCCCAACCCTTTCGCCCACGCAACTGCCGCCCGCTGTCTGGTCGCGCTCGGGAGGCCGAGGGAGGCTGCCGCTGCGGCAGAGACGGCTGTCAGGCACTTCGAGGCCGGTCGACCCACAAGGCCTGGCTGGATGATGAGGCGCGAGGGGGCGGAATGGTATGAGTACGTCGTCCCGATTCTGAAGGCATTCGGTGACCTCGGCGAGCACCGCCGCGTCTGGCAGCTCTACCAGGACTGGCAGACGGGCATCCGCGAACCCATTGCCCACTTCTACGCCGGCATAGCGGCCTTCAATCTGGGGCGGTTCAGCCGGGCGGAGGCGGTATGGAGGCGGCTGAAAGCGCCGGAATGGGATTTCGTCGACCCGTTTTGCTTCATGGCGCGCCTGCGCGGAAGTGACGACGTTCCCGTGCCGGTTCTCAATTACGAAACGCCTTTCGCGAAGGTGCACGAGATGGTCTCCTCCCTCGGAGAAGACGAGAATTGGGAGGGCGTCGTCCGCTGGTTCGTGGCGCATCCTGCGGATCTCATGATCGTCCTGAGCACGATGTTTTCGGGTGGAAAGGCACAGAGTCAGATAGCCGCCATAGAGTACTTCGTCGAGTACGGCGGGGAATGGGGTGAGCAGTTCGGACGACACCTGCTCACCTCGCGCCTGGTTTCCGATGGTTACAGGATGGCCGCCGCCGGCGGTCTGCTCGAGCGGGGTGCGATCGGGCCGGGGACGCCCATTGAGATGTTGGTGGAAGGAGAACTGCGTGAGGTTGTCATGAAGAAGATGGCAATTGAGCCTTCCTTTGAGGCGACGCCGGAACTCAGGGAGCAGTATGAGGAGCTCTGTCTCCTGTATCAGGAGGGGGAGTTCGAGCAGGTGCGGGAGCAGCTCGAGCGACTGATCCACGTGGAGGAGGTGGCCTGGGTCAACGTGCTCCTCCTGTATGGCAATGTGCTGCGGAAGACGGAGGACTTCGAACAGGCGGCGAAGTGGTTGGAGATGCTGGACGATTTCCTGCCCGAGAATCCGGTGGTCCTTCTGAGCCTCGCCCGCCTTCGCTTCGCCCAGGGGCTGTATGATGAGGCGGAGCAGCTCCTGAGCGAGATCGAGATGACGGACGTAATACCCGAATCCCGGCCCGAGATTGAGGAAGAGCGCGACGCACTGCTCGGGCATCTGCGGCTGCTTAGACTGTCCGCCATGCTGACGGCTGAGTCGGCAACGCAGATGAGGGAACGGGCCGAGGACAAGCCGCTCGACCCCGGCCGGACGACCCTAGGAAGTGCTCTCCGGAAGGTGCCGGTCGGGTGGCTGGATGCGGCCTGTGGCCTGCACGATCTGCGAGGTCTGGCCTCCCGACGCCGCGGCCGCGAGGAGCAGCTGGCCGAGTGGATGCTGGAGAACCCCGCCGAGGCCCTGGTCAACCTCTTTGAGCTTTTCCCTGATGAGTTCGATGAGGCGCTGGATCTGCTCTCGTTCCTTCTGGAGGAGGGCGGCTGGGTGAAGAAGATGCGCGTCACGCGGCGGTATGGACGGGATGACGATGACGGATTCTTCTGGCTCGAGGATCCACCGATCAGTGTGCTTGGGTTCCTGCGCATGGCCGGGTTTGTCTTCGTGGGCCGGACGGTGCTGGACGGGAAACGATGGAAGGTGGTGGTAATTCCGATCGATCTCAGAGACCGACTCCGGGAGGCGCTGGACTGCATCTGATTTGACCGGCCGCGCTGAGGGACAGTTCTTCCTGCTGCCATGGGGATCCGGGAGCGAGAGGGAGGCACGGGATGCGGCAGGGCCCCTCACGCCCATGCGAACTGCCGCTTCTGCCCGGGGGACTACCACCTGGCGACGACTGTGACATAAACTGCAATGGATCTCTCCTTCGGTCATCAGGGATATCGTGCCGTCAGCGATGGGGAGGTCCGAGTCTTCTGGCCCACCGGTGCCGACGGAGTAAAGTGGCGCTGGGCGGGATAACGGAGAATCTCGTCAGGCCGACTCCTTCCCATCATCGGAGGGCACCTGACTCTGGACCTCCGCCAGCTGCCCGACACCATGCTGGGCGCGATCCCTGCAAGAGCATCTCTGACCGGGTGCAGGTGTGACTCCCGGTTCATGCCCCCCAGCACTCTCCGATATCGGAGATCGCGCGGGAGCTCCGGCACCTGCGAGTGTCATCCTGTCAGGCGAGGCCCCAGCCGACCGAGGATTGAGAGAGGATTTCCCGCTGTGGCCTCCGGGACACAAATGTCAAGCAGTGGCTTCCAGGTAAACCCTTTTGCGGGGTCTGTCTGCGAGTCGACATCTCACGATAGACTTGGTTGTGCCATCATATGTATAACCGACGCAGAACCTGGACACCCTCAACTGCAGGTCTGAAAACCGCTACTGTCCCCTGACCGGGCCAGCTGCTTCTATGCTGGCTGAACCAGGCTTCGCAGTCGATCCATCCTCTTTTCCCTCGCATGACCCAACGCCATCGCCAGCATCACGCTGAAGGCCAGGCCTGCTTTCAGGTTCATTTTCTGCAG
>JAWOBW010000028.1:0-11179 GCA_046484105.1 Bacillota bacterium | reverse complement strand
CCCGCAGCCAGACCTCGGTGCCTATCTGGCGTCGCCTGAGTAGTGTCCTCTGCCGGTTCTCTATGTCCTGTCGTGCCTCTTCTGCGCTGAGAGAGGGATCGTGGGACGACAGAAATACCTCGCAGGGCAGATCGGAACACATCCCGCAATGCTCCAATTTCCGCTCGTTCACGCAGTAGTCATATAACCTGCACACGTTGTTCCCACCTGGTTCACCCACGATGGTGCGCCCCGCACTGCTCTGCATCCCGGGCATCGGCCTCCCTCGTACTCGCACGTGCCGCAGTACAGCCCACACAGCGCCGCAAGGTCATGCTCCGGCATGTTTGTGCCTCCCTTCTCCAGATCTGGTTCATTTTCAGCCTGGCAGATGGAAGGGGTAGGGGACAAGTACGGGGGCCGTGTCGATGTACGCCGCGGATAGTGTGCCGATCGTCTTCCGGGAGTCTGCTCCCTGTCCGAATACCCCACTTTCTTGCCGGAACCGTCGACTCGCTGCAGCTGCGGGCTGACTTGGCTGAGGCTCGTCTGAACCTGAAAGCAGTGCCTGTCATTGGGGCGCGGGGCGGCACAGATGGAGAGTCGCGATCAACCGATGTCTTGACAATACATCGTATCTACGACTAGAATACGAGCTGACTGTCTCCCCAATAATTGCTTTTCGTCAAAACTGCTTCACAACCGCGGAAAGTGAAACAGCGAATGGAGAGGCCGGTGGGGACAGGACATCGTCTCGTGGGAACGATGCAGTATCGAGGGGAGAGTTGAGATTGCTTAGAGAGAAGACGTGGTTATTCTCAGTGGTTGCCCTGCTGCTCGTATCAGCCATGCTGGTCTTTGCCGCCTGCGGCACCGAAGAGGCAGAGGAACCGGAAGAACCTACTGAGGAACCCGAGGAGGAGCCCGAAGAGGAGCCTGAGGAGGAAGGTCCACAGCCGGGTGGTACCATAAGCATTGCGGTTGGGGGTAACCCCGCCTCGATGGATTATCATCTGCAGAGCGACTGGGTGAGCCGCCAGGCCATTCAGCCCATGTATGAGCCGCTGCTCTACTACGACGAGAATGAGCAACTGCAGGGTCGCCTGGCGGTGGACTGGGAGATGCTCGACGATGGCATGTCCTACATAATCCACCTGCGTGAGGGCGTCACTTTCCACGACGGCACCGAGTTCAACGCTGAAGCGGTGAAGTACAACTTCGACCGCATACTTGATCCCGACTTTGGTTCCCGCCACTTCAACACCTGGGACACCTATGTGGTGAACGTGGAAGTGGTGGACGAGTATTCGGTCCGCTTCGACCTCAACGAACCCTGGGCAGACTTTTTGGGCCAGATGACCTGGAGCGGGCAGATGGTCAGTCCAACCGCCGCTGAAGAGATGGGCGAGGACTTCGCCACCCACCCGGTCGGAGCCGGCCCCTACAAGTTCGATCACTATGAACCCGACAGCCACATCCGCTATGTGCGCTACGACGACTACTGGGATGGAGCGCCGTTGCCAGAAGTCGTGGAGGTCCGCATAATCCCGGAGGCCAGCACCCGGGTAATCGAACTCGAGGCAGGCACTCTCGATATGGCCTACGGTGTGGATGCCAAGGATGTCCCGCGCCTGGACGACGCCGGTCTGACGGTGGAGAACCGCAGTACCGCCACATACCAGACCGTCTACATCAACCTCGGCCGTGCCCCCATGATTGATCTCGCGGTGCGAAAGGCAGTGGCCCGCGCCATCGATCGCCAGGTGATGATCGACCAGATCCTGCTGGGCGCCGCGACTCTGTCGAGGGCCGGTGTGCCGGACGTTTCGCCTTACCACAGCTCCGAGGTTCCTCTCATCGAGTACGACCCCGCCGAGGCCGAGAGCATTCTGGATGAGGCAGGCTGGATTCTTGACGGAGAGGTCCGCCGCAAGGACGGGGAGGAGCTCGAGCTGGTCATTCTCACCAGTGATGCTGAGCAGCGCGTGCTGATCAGCGAGATCCTGCAGGAACAGCTGGCCCAGATCGGCATCAAGTCCGAGGTCCACTCCCTCGAATGGGGTGCGTACCTCGATGCCATGCAGGCCGGTGACTACCACGTTTCCTACTGGAGCCTGGCCACCTATGCTCACGAACTGGGAACTGGGACGATGAACATGCATTCCGAGGCCTACTGGAACGTATCTCAGATCCTCGACAATCCCCAACTTGCGGAGGTGGTGGAACAAGTCGACGAGCTCATCGACGCGGTTGCCGTCACGCCGGATACGGCGGAGAGGGCGGCCCTGCTCGAGGAGTTCCAGATGATGGTCTACGATCACCAGCTGTTCATCCCCATGTGGCATGTACTCAGTGACAACCCGGTGCAGCCGTGGATACGCGACTACAATCTGTACAACTACAACATCTTCTGGCTGCGTGATGCGTGGGTAGAGCCGCATTGATCGCTGCGTAGAGAGTGAACGTTCGTCGCGGTGTGCCGGATTGAAGGCCGCACGATTCATCCGGCACATCGCGGTCTGTCGTGAGTGTGACGGACTGGTGACGGCGACCATGGAGGAGGAATGTGTGTGCAACAGTTTGTGATTCGGCGGGTGCTGTTGGCCATTCCCACCATTTTGGCGGTTATGATCATAGTATTTCTGTCCATACACCTGGCTCCCGGTGATCCGGTCGACCAGATGATACCTCCCGATATGCCCGGTGATGCCCGGGAGGAGGCGGCTGAGCTCATCCGGCAGCAGTATGGGCTGGACCAGCCACTACATATACAGTTCTACACCTACCTGACCCGCGTACTGAGGCTTGATTTTGGGCGTTCGCTTCGGCACCGCACGGAGATCAGAGAGGACCTGAAGCGACGGATCCCGAACACGCTTCAGCTGGGCATTCTTGCCCTGATCATCTCTGTGCTGCTGGGAGTGGGGTTCGGCATCGTTTCCGCGGTGCGCCGGGATTCCGTCATCGACAACGTGGTTACCTTCGGGGCCCTGTTCGGCGTGTCCATGCCGAACTTCTTCTTCGGATTCATCCTGATGTTACTCTTCGGGCTCCATTTGCGCTGGCTGCCCCCGTCCGGCTTTGGCAATTCCATATTGAGCTGGGAGGGGCTCCGGTTCGCCATCATGCCGGCCCTCACCCTGGGTACGGCTTCCTCCGGGGTACTTGCTCGCTTCACCCGTTCGAGCATGCTGGATGTCACCAACGAGGACTACGTCAGGACGGCCCGCGCCAAGGGCCTGTCCGGTCGGGTGGTGATCTTCCGTCATGCCCTGCGCAACGCCCTGATTCCGGTCATAACGCTACTGGGCATCCAGTTCGGCGCTATGCTCAGCGGTTCGGTGATCACCGAGACGGTCTTTTCCTGGCCCGGCGTCGGCCGGTATCTCATCCAGGGTATTTCGACCCGGGACTATCCCGTCGTTCAGGGCGCCACGCTGGTCATAAGCGTCGGGTTCGTGCTGGCGAATTTCCTGACTGACCTGGCCTACGGGTTCATCGATCCGAGGATTCGCTATGAATGAGGCGTTGGGGGGTACTGGCAGTGGCTCAAGGTGACGTAACTGAACGATTGCGAGAGTTGGGGGACGCGGATGGGCTGACCGACATTCATGGTCTGAGTATCGGTCAGCGTTTCTGGCGGCGACTGGTTAAGAACAGGTTGGGCCTGGTGGGCCTGATCGTGGTCATCGTGGTCATCATGATGGCCATCCTGGCGCCACTGTTGACCCCGTACACTCCCAGGGAACAGGATCTCTTGCGCCGTCTGGAGCCGCCCAGCCGCGACCACATAATGGGGATTGATCATGCTGGGAGGGACATGTTTTCGCGCATAGCCTTTGGTGCCCGGACCTCACTGATGATTGGCGTGGTGGGGGCCACGGGTGGAATGGTCATAGGGGTGGCTCTGGGCATGCTGGCCGGGTATTTCGGTGGCACCTTCGACAACATGGTCATGCGCCTCGTCGATGTCATGATGTCGTTTCCGGGCATCCTGCTGGCCATTCTTATCGTCAGCGTGCTGGGTCCCGGACTGAACAACCTGATGGTGGCCCTGGTCATCTGGTTCGTGCCCACCTTTGCCCGCATCACCCGAGGTAACGTCCTGTCACTGCGCGAGATGGACTACGTTGAGGCTGCCCGTTCTCTCGGCGCCTCCAGCGCCAGGATCATCACGCGTCACATCATGTTGAACGTCCTCTCCCCGATTATCGTGTACTTCACCCTGTCGGTGGCCACCTCCATTCTGACGGCCGCGGGCATGGGGTTCCTGGGTCTCGGTGTTCAGCCGCCCACGCCGGAGTGGGGAGCGATGGCCAGTGTGGGGCGGCAATACCTGCGCGATGCACCGCACGTCATCCTATTCCCCGGACTCGCCATCTTCACCACGGTGTTGTCCATCAATGTGGTGGGAGACGTGTTGCGCGATGTCCTGGATCCAAGACTGAAGACCTGATGGTGTCATCTCACCGGTGCGTCGGAGGATGTGTCTGACGGCTTGGGGCGCCCGCAGGCAGAGGGTACCTCTCAGTATCCCGAACACACCTTCCGGATGAACGGGCAGGACAGTGCAATTCCTGTCGGTGCGGCAGGAGCTGGCGGTCTTTGTCAGGAGCGACGCCATGCCCGAAACCGGGGCTCAGAGAGCCAGTCGCATTCCCGAAGGTGTCGTGTGGTTCGCCGATCATCTCCCCGGCATTGGCGTGCTGCCTCACACCCACGTGAGGATGACAGATACAGTCCTCATCTGCATAGAGCCATTCATAGAGCTCGAACCCGCTGCACGAGCCCGCTCGAAGCGGTAGGCTGCTGAAGTGATGGTTCGATTGACCGTACATTGCCTGCAGTGCTAGAATTCTTCCAAGACTACTAGAGTTTGCCCCACACTGTTGAGGGGGATGCCTCTCTTGCGCCATCTCGAGTCCTGCTCCCGGTATGTTCTGGTTGTTGCACTGATTCTCAGCCTCAGCTTCCACCTGGGCCAACCTGTGGCCGGTGCCTCCGGACTGGATGAGCTCGAGGATCCAGAGCTGCAGATGCTGTCCGGACTCTTTCACCTGCTGCTCACTGTCGAGGGAGCCAGGGAGCGAATGGACGAGATTGACGGTCAAATCGCCGGGATCGAAGATGAAATCGCCAGCCTGCAGTCTATCATCCGGGAGGGTGAGGACAAGTACCTGAAGGCCCGTGACCGAACGATCACCTCGCTCCGCTGGATTCACCGTCTCGGCCCCGCGTCCTACCTGGAGATCCTGTTGGGGGCCACTTCCCTGAGGGACTTTCTGCGAAAGACCGAGATCGTCGGCGCCGCGGCGAGAGGCGCAGTCACCGCCCTGGCCGACATTCAAAGAGAGAAGCGATCCCTCGATGAGCTGGAAGGGGAGATTGGGGCTCTCACTCTGCAGCTGGAGGATCTTCGCGAGGAGAGGGAACCGCTGGCGACGGCCGAGGCGAACCTGCAGCAGGAGAGGGATCGACTGGCCGGGGTTTTTGGGGAGCAATGGGAGCCTCTCTACGCCGAGCTCTCATCACTGACGATTCCGTGGGAGGAGGATGTACTGCCCTATCTGAGCGGGCTGCCCAGCAGACTGGCGCGGCTGGCTGAGCGGGGGGTCGCTCCCGGGGATATCACCATCATTCCCGGTGTATTCAGCTTCCGGGCCTTGATACCGTCGTCGAGCCTGAACGCCATGATGAGAGGTGAACCCGGGCTGAAAGGGGCGGTGTTCGACTTTTCTCCCGACGAGGTAAACTTGATCATTGATGGGATCGAGACGGTCATCACCGGGACTCTTTCCCTTGACGACCGCGGGCTGGTGCTCTACGAAGTCTCCGGTCTCAGTTTTGCCGGTCTGCCCATTCGGGACAGCGGCGCCCTCGACCTGCTGGATGAGATGCATCTCGATCTCGGATCCGCGCTTCAGGGGATGAGACCGAGAAGCCTGAGTGTGGGGGATGGCGTCCTGGAGCTGGTGGTCACACTGCTTCCGTGAGAGGAGCTGCCCGTATGATCGAGGCATCGGGCCTGGGCAAGGTTTACGCAAACGGTACGGTCGCCCTGAAAGACCTGGATCTTCACGTCGACAGGGCGGAGGTGCTCTTCATCCGGGGGCAGAGCGGTGCGGGTAAGACCACCCTGTTCAAACTCATTATGGGGATGGAAGATCCTTCCATCGGCGTCCTCAATGTGAACGGCTGTAGGATTGGCCAGTGCAACTCCCGATCGCTGCGGAACCTCCGCAGGAAGATGGGGGTGGTCTTTCAGGATTTTCGTCTCATAAAGGGCAGGAGTGCCCGGGAAAATGTTGAGCTCGGCATGCGGGTGTTGGGGGTGTCCGGTGCGGAGGTGCGTCGCCGCGCCGCCGAATACCTCGACAGGCTGGGGCTTGAGGATCGGTCCGAATCCCGCGTGGAGGCGTTGTCCTGGGGAGAACAACAGCGTCTGGTGGTCGCCAGGGCGCTGGCGAGGGAGCCCGAGATCATCCTGGCCGATGAACCCACGGGAAACCTCGATGAGGAGCTGTCCCTGCGTGTCATGGATCTTCTCCTGGGTGCGCACGCCAGAGGTGCTACGGTGCTCGTCGCCACCCATTCGCCGGACATACTGCGACAGACCACCAACCGGGTCATCACCCTCCGTCGCGGCAGTCTGGTCGCGGACACAGCTGTGCATCCGGGGGGTGGAGGACTCCAGTGAGACCGTCAAGTGTGGTCTTCTTTATCAGAGAGGCGTTTAAGGGTCTGCGGCTTCACCCGACTGCAAACGTCGTCTCCGCTCTGTGTATTGCCCTGGCCCTGGTCAGCCTCAGTTTCCTGGTGGGAGGCTGGTGGAACCTCGAGCACATCCTTGAGGTAGCGAGATCTGAGGCCGAGATCGTGGTGTATCTGTCTGACGAAGTCTCGCCTGAGCACGCCGAGGCCTTCTCGGAGTCTCTTCTTTCGCAGCCGGGTGTGCTGAGTTCCAGGGTGGTCACCGCCGAGGAATCACTGGACCGGGTTCAGTCCCTTCTCGGTCCCAGTCCGGACATAATGGAGATTCTGGAGGGATACAATCCCTTCGCCCCGTCGATCGAGGTCGGCGTGCAGCCTGAAAGTGCGGCCGGGGTTGCGGCGGCCGTCAGGGCCAATCCGGCGGTTGCGACCGTCCGCGACAACGAGGAGATACTCGGGCCACTTTCCAGCCTGACCACGAGTGTGCGCTGGATGGGGGTGGTGGCCAGCCTGTCCGTGGGCCTGGTCTGTCTTGCACTGGTCTCACACATCGTGCGCCTTGGCATCTCCGCCAGGAGCGAGGAGATGCACACATTGCGTCTCATGGGCGCATCCGAGTGGTTTGTCTCTGTACCCTTCATAGTGGAGGGGGCGATCCTCGGCGGGGTGGGGGCGTTGACCGCCCTGTTGTGCGTGGCCCTGGCCGGTCCGGGCATCTATCGGCTTCTGGGCGCGTCGCTGCCCTTCATGCCGTTGGTGGAATGGGAGAGCCTCATCTCCCTACTGGCGGCGATAGTCCTCGTCCTGGGCCTGGCCGCCGGGACCCTGGGCAGTTTGATCTCACTGCGCTCCCGGTGACGTGGAGGTGGAGCGAAAAGGTTTGCGTGTCGTTGATGAACGGATGCCCCGGTCCTTCATTCTGCAGATCGCGGGGAAAGGGGGAGGCCAGAGGTGAACTTGAGTCGGTCAGAACTGCTGTTTGAGCCCCTGCGAAGGGGACGGGAGCAGGAGGCGGCTGAGATGATTGGGCGTACCTTTGCGACCTTCGTTGCCGATCAGTACCCGCCCGAGGGGGTCAGGGAGTTCATGAGGTATGCCGACTCCGGCGCCCTGATTCAGAGGGCTGAGAGACCGGATTACCTGACCCTGATCGCCGTCGCCGATGACCGGGTGATTGGCGTAGTTGAACTCAGAGAGGGGCGGCACATATCCCTGATGTTTGTGGATGAGATGCATCAGAGGAAGGGATTGGGCCGCATGCTTCTACACAGGGTCATCTCCGAAGGCCGCAACCCGGCGGTGACAGAGATCACGGTGAACTCCTCACCGAATGCAGCTGCTGCCTACTGCCGGATGGGGTTTCGCGCTGCGGGGCCCCAGAGGCAGGAGAATGGTATCTCATACATCTCCATGACGCTATCGGTGCAGGATTTGCGCGGCCGTCCCTGACTGCGCGTGGCGCCGCGATGGTGTCTGTGTGTACTCGATTGCCCACGACGCGTGCCCGGATTCCCTGGTGATCCGGCTCACGAGGACGATGTCCCATGGACACCCACTGACTCAGCGCCGCACATTCCGCTACCCGCACCCTGGCCTCTGCAGCGTGTGCGCCTGGCTTTTTTCTTGCTGTGCTTTCCGTCAACTTCCTGGGTGATGGAATCCGTGACGTGCTGGACCCCCATCTTCGCACGGGCAGGTGAGGGCATGTCAGGGCTGAAGCTGCAAGGGACTTTGCAGACAACTGCCTGATCCTGCTGCCGGAACGGACTGGGGGCAGTGCTGTCGAGTGATCTGTGATTCCAGACGGGATGTGACCCCACTGCCCGGAGATAAGCAGGAAGCATTCCCGGCGGTGTAGCAGTGAGCGTCTCCTCATGTGACTGGCTCATCCAGCCTGACAGCGGTTCCGTATGCCAAGAGCTCGGCTGCACCGGTGACCACAGCGGTGGTGATGAAGCGGACGTTGATGATTGCGTCAGCTCCCAACTCCTCGGCCTCCACTGTCATCCGTTGAACCGCCATGTCCCGGGCCTGGCCCATCATCTCGGTATACTCGACCAGTTCACCCCCGGGAATCAACCGCATGAGTGCAGAAAGGTCCCTGCCGAGTGAGACTGCGAAGATGGTGTGCCCCCTGACCAGACCCAGGATCTCAGAGATCCTGTGGTGCGGGACTTCTGCGGAATTCAGGATCAGCACCTCGGTGCGCGCTCCGACAGGTTCGAAATCGGTTGTCCGTCTCTCTGCCCCCGGATGCTCCACGGCAACCGTGGCCAGGACCAGTAGGATGCCGCCCATGAGAAGGAAGACGGCTGTCTTGAGCCACCAGGGTAGAGTGGGATCATTGTGGACATACCACGGTACGCCGACGAAGACTGCAGTGAAGAAGCCCAACATGAAAGCTGCTGCACCGATAAACCGAATGATTTTCATCGCATCCCTCCCCGCCGCACAGGAGCAACTTTCAATTCAGCAGTGGGTTGCCCGCACCCTCACCACGATCCCGGTACCCGGAGACGGGATTGTCGGGACGCCACAGGGAAATGCCCCGGATGACTCACGAGACGAAGGTGTGCCTTGCCATGTCTAGTCGTCTCCCTCCGCGCAGGTGATCACTATGGTAGTTCCTGCTGTCAGTCATCTTCACCCATGGTGAGTTTGCATCAAGACGTGATCTGTCAGGGCCACAGGTGCAGCAGTTGCCACAGGTTCAGGATGGTGGGTTCTGGATCAGAGGTTCGGACCTGATCCAGTTGCAGGTGCTCCAGGTGACGCCGCACCGCCCGGGGGAGACATTCCCTCGGCCAGGTTCTCAGCCCAGGAGTTGTTGATCAGCGACAGGACCACCGATCCCCTTGATCCCTTGCAGTTCGGGGCCAGAAGTTCTCCGGGACGGAGCCGCAGCGTGTCACGATCCCACACCCAACTATCTCGTCTTCTCGCAGGGGCAGATTCCCTGTCCTAATGACTGACGCCGATATAGCACGCGATGTGACATTGGTGTACTATATAGACAGGAGGCGGCGATAATGTACCACACTGTCCAGGAAGTAGCGGAGCTGCTTAAACTGAGCCGGCGAAGCGTGTACCGAATGATCGAGGCGGGGCGACTTGAGGCGGTCAAAGTCGGCCGGGAGTGGCGGATCAGCGACGACTCCCTGGCGTCGTTGTTGGACAGGACAGGGGCAGTTAATGAGGCGGGCGAGGTCTATCGCGTGGGGCAGGCACCCCGGGGACGACAGTCTCGGACCGGCAGCTTCATGACGGCGGATGAATACCTCGCGCTGCCGGAGGACTCTGCGCCTGCCAACCTGGTCCAGGGCCTGTTGATTCGCGACCCCGCACCGTCGGCATCTCACCAGGAACTCGTGGGACGCCTCTACATAATCCTTCACGAGGGTGTTCGCCAACGAGGCCTGGGTGTTGTGTACCTGTCACCCATCGATGTCGTCCTGGACGGCGATACTGTCCTGCAGCCCGACCTGGTGGTGATCAGCAGTGAGCGGCGACAGATCATCGATGATCGTGTGAGGGGCGCCCCCGACCTGGTGGTTGAAGTGAGCTCTCCCACCACTGAGGAGCGCGATCTGACAACGAAGCGCCTGCTTTACGCCCGCCACGGCGTGCAGGAATGCTGGTTTGTCGTTGGACGTGACCGGAAGCTGATTCAGGTTAGCCAGCCCGAGGTGGATTCCTACCGCCAGCGAGTCATCCACGAGGCTCCCGCGCAAGTGACGAGTGCCCGGTTTCCGAATCTTGTTGTGGACACCGGCAGTCTTTTTGAGGACTACTAGACAGCGGCCATGGTCCTTCTGATTGGACACGCACTGCAGTGCCGGACTGTCGACAGCAGCACGGGCGGCCCGCGCCCCGATCCGGCTTCCGGGAAGTGCACGGTGAGTTCACCCCTATGTAGCTAGCATCGCTCCGAACTCAGGGTCGTCCGGATCATACTTTGACCCCTTCAGGTGGGAAGTGTCATTCAGGCAGTGGGTGAAGGACTCGTGTGCCCCCCCGATCGTCAGCCTGTGTACGCCGGCGTCACCGGTTCTGCAGGAGTGGCGTTCCCTGTAAACGAAGGGCGACCCCGGCGGCAGGCCGTAGATGGTGGACAGCATCAGACTCAGGGTGAGACCGTGCGCCACAATGCACACGCTGTCATCGAGATGCCTGTCCAGAATCTCGGCATAGAAGTGAATCACCCTGCCGATGTGGTCAATCATCGACTCGCCAGCGGGAAATCAGAGGTGGGAGCGCGGGCCGCCCTCCGGTTCCGGGTGGACCTGTTCCGCCTCAGCGTGGGTCAATCCACCGATGCACGCGGTGTGTTGCTCCCGCAACCGGTCATCAAGGGTGACTTTCATCTTCAGCTTCTCGGCCACCATCGGCGCCACGCGGCGGGCCCGCTGCAGCGGACTGACATATAGAATGTGGGGTCTGTATGATTCCCGGTGAAGACGGGCTGCCAGCAGTCTCGCCTGTTTGATGC
>JAWOBW010000078.1:0-4188 GCA_046484105.1 Bacillota bacterium | reverse complement strand
CCCCCACCGGTGGCTTCAACTGGCAACACCAACTTCTCACTGTGCAACTTTTCCCAACCGTTCCGGTGGCAATAGCGGAGGGGCCACACCCGTTCCCATCCCGAACACGGCCGTTAAGCCCTCCAGCGCCGATGGTACTTGGGGGGAGACCCCCTGGAAGAGTAGGTCGCTGCCGGACACTATATTCCCCCGGGCCCCGCAAATAGCGGGGCCCGATGACGTTAAACCCGGGCAAATGCCAGGAGGCGAGCCCCCTGTATGGGCGGAGGCCACGTTGAACCACTAGCCCAAAGCAAGGGTACCCGCGGTGACGCGAAGCCGAAGGTCCGTTACGTAAAGGTATGATGGTTGAGGACCTGATGCCGTATCTGCAGAAGCACTGGGCCGGTATCAAGGAAGATCTTCTTCAGGACAGCTGCCGTCCACAGCCGGTGCGCAGGGTGGAGATACCCAAGCCGGGGATAGAGGACCCGTGTAGCACCTTCGAGCCTGAAGCGGTTGAAAGAGCGCCTGAGGCGGCTTACCGCCCGGAACTGGGGAGTGAGCCTGATGAGAGGATACACGGGCTGAACGAGTATACTCGTGGCTGGCTGGCGCATTTTTTCATCGCTGATATGAAGGAGCCTCTGAGAGACCCAGACCAGTGGCCGAGGCGTCGGTTGCGTCTCTGGTGCCACACCGGGCAGCCAGCCGGGGCTCGCTGATAAGCGGAAGGTGACGCACTTCCTTTGCTCTGAGCGCAGCGACGCTAACGATGATATCAACTTCGTCTTCATACTAACCAGATACGGATGGAGGAGTCTGAACCCATGAAGGAGTTTGGCCAACTAGAATCTAGATCTTACTGACAGTGAGGTCGAGGCCCTTGCTCGCGTAAAACGGGATCTATCCGCCCGGTATCCTCTGGTTGATATTGTCGTCTTTGGATCCAGAGTCAGAGGTGATTCTGACCTTGAGTCCGATCCTGGTGTTCTCGTGGTACTATCTGTCCGAAGATCGCACAAAATTCGGGTTGAGATATCGGGCGTGGTATTTGAGATAAACCTCGATTTGGGTACGAATATCAGTGCCTTGGTTGTAGGTTCCACAGAATGGCTCGATGGCAGGCTTTCAAGATCGCCGATCAAGAAGAATGTAGATGAGGAGGGCGTCAGTACATGGTAGACGGCGATTCATCGGCGGAGGAGTGCTGGTGGAATCAAGCCCTGGAATGTCTATGCAGCGGAAAGATCAGATGACGATGGTACAGCCCTGTGCAGGCCCTTGTTCCGAACCACTGGCCCGCATGTCCCGTGGTGTGGGAAGATTGCTGGGGCGACCCTGATTAAACCCGGATGTCACATTCTCAAGAGGTAACCCTCAGCATACGTATGGCCAGCGCGGTCAGCCAGGCCCATCCGACGGTGAGAGTAATGCGCTGCAGCAACCCGGCGACATCGACCAGACCCTCGACCTGGGCAAAGCCCACGCTGGTGAGAATAAACATCAGTAAGAATGTGACGCCGGTGCCCACCGAGTATCTGCTCCAGCTCCGCTCACCCCACCGGGAGAAAAGCCGGGCGAACACGAAGCATGCAATCGGCAGGCCGAAAAAGACCAGCGATGAGAACAGGTCGTGCAGAGTTCCAGGCACGGTGCTGTACGCTTGGGGCGTCGCCGGAGTCCCGGGAGGATAGCCGCTCCTGGGATCTGCGACGAAAGCTCCTGCGCCCAGCAGACCGATTGCGCATGCCCCGATCAGCAATGCTCCCCACCGGGTCGATCCCGGGCGGAGTGCGCGGTGCAGACCCACGGCGAATGCCAGGGTCAACAGACCCGTCACAATGAAATTGCCGGCCTGTGTCCAACCGAAGTCTCCGATGGCGAGAGAGCTGATGGGATGACGCATCGGGTCATAATGGGCGCGAGCGGCCCCCGCAATGAACCACACGATGGTGAAGAGCGGGCCGGCGATCACACCGCAGGTGAGGAGGAGCCGTGTCCCTGCCGCGCTCCTGTCGCCGGATTCAGTGTCCTTCATACACACACATCCTTCGCCCGGCAGCAGTCGGCGAGTCTCGAGCAGTCAACCGAGCTCCTGCAGAAGGTGTCAGACAGAGGAGGTACCTGCAGGTCAGCATCTGAGCTGACCTAACGACGGGCCGCTGCTCTGGCCCTGAGGCCCGCATTGTGGTTGGACAGCGGCCCGTCCTGCTGCTTATGTTGTCTGTCCGGGTCCGCCCCGGCGCTCGCTGATAGATGCCTGCAGTGAGTGTCTGCGCCTCAGAAAAGCCTCATCGCGGCGCGACCGGCGCTTCCCAGGAGTAGCTCCAGGTGCTGCCCGGCATCGAGAATGGCTGTCTCGATGGAAGCGAGACCGTAAGCCTTCATCCGGGTGACAGGTCCCGCAATGCTTATTGCCGCGAGGGGGCGGTCACCACTTCTGACCGGCACTCCCAGGCATAACAGGCCAAGCTCGTATTCCTCCTGGTCGTAGGCAATGCCGGTCCGACGCACTTCCTCGATTTCCTCAAGCAGCTGCTTCGGCGAACTTATGGTGTTTGGCGTGCGCTCCCCGAGGGTCAGTCCCTCCAGCATATCCCTCACCTCGGCCGCCGGGAGACAGCTGAGAAGTGCCTTGCCGAGGGCGGAGCAGTGCAGTTCTGCCACTGGATCCAAGTTGACGGTTAGGCAGGGACCCTCGATGTCCCTGACGGAGTCAATTACCAGAACCTTGTTGTCGTAGAGAATTCCGAGATTGACCATCTCGCCGATCTTCCTCGCCAGCTGTTCCAGAACGGGCCTGGCGGTGTTAATCAGGTGCAGTTGGCCTCTGGCCTGTTCTCCCAGCTGAACCAGGGTGGGCCCCAGGGTGTAAGTCTGTGCCCGCTCGTCGTATATGACACAGTCCACTTCTCGCAGATCCCGCAACAGTCGAAACACGCTCGCCTTGGGCAGCTCCAGTGCTGCGGCCACCTCAGTGATGCCCATGGGTTCGCCAGTTTCCGCCAGAGTTTTGAGAACTAGGATGGCACGCTGCACCGTAGTATGTCTCTGTTTACCTTCCTTCATCTGAGTGAACCCTCCTGACCCTGCTGATAAAAGGAAATGCATGGATTCGTAATCTGTCTGGTCTCCGTCATTACTACTCCCGGTCCGACGAGTGCAGAACAGACTCCCGGAGGATCATGCAGAGATGCGCATCAAGGAGTGCATTCTGCAGATCGTGATGCATCGTCACTTGAAAGGTCGGGGACTCCCTTTCTTCCAGACCGACAACCGCAACAAGGGCTGACACTCGCAGATTACTTCTCCCTGTAATCTTCATTACTACACCGGTGGTGTCTTTTCCTGCTTATCCTAGAGTATCCGACCCCACTTTTACGGAATTGAGCTGTCCATGCCCCATTGCAGCTACTTCTCGGAGTGATTCCGAGACGCGGTTACACTGGGCTGTTTCACTCGCCAATTCCCCGGATTCTTACCGATTGCCACTTGTCTTATGCCCCCGCGTCTGCAATAACGGCAGCATTATGGATGTTCAGTTGAGCGATCTTTCCGGGCTCCCTGCCTCGTGGTGCCGGGGCCGGAGAACGACGGGGTCCGGGGCGTCGGCCGCGGACGGGCCTCTCCTCTTTGAAGAAGGAAGGTAGCGGTATTGCCTGATGCAATACATGACCGACTGAGGATGAAGGGTGTGCTGCGGTTTCACATCCCCCTTGGAATCACGACGGTCCTGATGGCCAGCAGTCATTCCATCGTCAACTCCGGGCTTGCACGGACTGCCAGCCCGGAGATCGCCCTGGCGGCCTTCGCTCTGAGCCACACCATTGTCAACCTGTTCGCGGCTCCGCTCTGGAGTACACGCGACATGCTGATTGCCTTTGGTTCCGACAAGGCGGGCATGCGAAGCGGTGTTCGCGCAACCGCCGGCATAGCGGTTTTTGTCATGGCCTGGATGATTCTCCTGGGGTTCACCCCCGTCGGTCACTTCGTCTACGTGGATGTGTTTGGGGCGTCGGATGCTCTCTTCGGCGAGATTCTGGGCGTTGTTCGTCTGTGCCTGGCGATTCCATTGATATACGGGGTGAGATCGTGGGCACAGGCGGTGTTGATGCTCTGTCGGAAGACCGAGTGCATGACAGCCGCGATGATCGTGCGCCTGATCGGCGGTCTGATAATGGCAGGTTACCTTCCCCGGCTGGGGAT
>JAWOBW010000033.1:0-6714 GCA_046484105.1 Bacillota bacterium | reverse complement strand
TAAGCGGGAGTGTTTGACTGTGATCCCCAGTTGTGCCGCCAGGTATATGAGCCGGTGGACGCTCACCGATGATTCTCCTTTCCCCTCGCGTCGCTGCCTGCTCACATCCGCGACTGGTCGGACGAGATCCGCCTGCGTGTCGTTTCGGCCGGTGCGTCTCAAGTGTGGCGACGTCAGGCCAGGGCCGAAGCCGGTTTCGGGCTGTCGAAAGGGTATGTGAGGTGCTGCCAGGTAGAGATCCAGTATGGTTTCATTCTTTCTTTCATATTCGCCACATGAAGCCGTTTTCCTGCATCCATCGCCTCATCCTCCTGCTGGCGCAGGGTTCCGGTGTGAGTCTTCGGTGTGATTTGCTCAAAGGGGCTGGCTCACCCTCAGGGCGCGAGTGTACCGCGCTGTCCCAACCTATCCCTTGACATCCGTCGGCTATATCGGTAATCTAATCATGTGAAAACCAAGTGGTTTAGTCGGGAATGGAGCCGGTGATTCGCATGAAGATTTCCACAAGAGGCCAGTACGGCGTGTTGGCCATGACTGTCCTGGCCCGGCACTACGGCAGGGACCCGGTCTCCATAAAGGAGATCGCGGAGGAGAAGAACCTGCCCGCCAGCTATCTGGAGCACCTGCTGGCCCCCCTGAGACGGGCCGGTCTGGTGAGGAGCGTGCGGGGCCCCCGCGGGGGATACCAGCTGGCCAGCCCCCCGGAGGACATAACCGTGGGGGATGTGCTGGTGGTGCTGGAGGGACCCTTCGTGCCGGTGGAGTGCGCTGGCGAGGATCTTCCGTGTGGTGAGCAGCAGTGCTCCCTTCGCCGGGTCTGGCAGGATTTGCGCGAAAGCATGATCCAGGTAGTCGATTCGGTGACCCTGAGGGAGCTGACGGAGGATGTTGGCAGCCGGTGCTGCAGTCATCGATGATGCCGGCGGGAAAGATAATGGGGGCAAGGGGAGGTCGTTTCATTGAGACGTGTATACCTTGATCATTCGGCTACGACGCCGGTACATCCCCGCGTCGCGGCCGTCGTGACGCGGTACATGCTGGCTGACTACGGCAACGCCTCGAGCGTGCACTCGTTCGGGCGAGAGGCTCACCGGGCGTTGGAGCGGGCCCGGGGGCAGGTGGCGGAGCTCATCGGGGCCGAGGACCCGCGAGAGATCATCTTCACCAGCGGAGGCACCGAATCGGACAACCTGGCCATCAAGGGGGTCGCGCGGGCGAACCGCCGCCGGGGGAACCACATAATCACCAGCGCCGTGGAGCATCACGCGGTGCTGCACACCTGCGATGCGCTGGAGAAGGAGGATTTCCGCGTCACCACCGTCGGCGTCGACCGGGACGGGTGCGTGGACCCCGGGGAGGTCCGCGAGGCGATTGACGACGAGACAGTCCTGATCAGCATCATGCTGGCCAATAACGAGATCGGTACCCTGCAGCCGGTGAGGGAGATTGCAGGTATTGCCCGGGAAATGAACGTCATCGTCCACACCGACGCGGTGCAGGCGGCGGGGCAGATTCCGGTGAACGTGGTCGAGCTCGGCGTTGACCTGATGAGCCTGTCCGGGCACAAGATGTACGGTCCCAAGGGTGTCGGCGCCCTCTACGTGCGCCGGGGTACCAGGATCGGTCCCACCGAGCACGGCGGTCACCACGAGAGAAACCTGCGGGCGGGGACGGAGAACATACCCGGTATAGCGGGCATGGGCGAGGCCTGTGGCGTCACCCTGGAGGAGCTATCCCAGCGGAGCGACCACCTCTGCAGGCTGCGGGACCGTTTCATAGAGGGCCTGCTCCAGCTGGACGGGGTGCAGCTCAACGGGCACCGACACCGGCGCCTGCCGAACAATGTAAATGTCAACGTAAACGGCATTGAGGGCGAGGCTATGCTGTTGAACCTGGATGCGGCCGGCATCGCCGCATCTTCCGGATCGGCCTGCACCTCCGGCAGCCTGGAGGCGTCGCACGTACTGCTCGCCTGCGGGGTGGAGCCAGAGCGCGCCCACGGGTCACTGCGGATGACCCTGGGGCGGGACAACAGCCAGGAGGACGTGGACTACGTCCTCGAGGTCCTGCCGGGGATAGTTAGGAAGCTGCGGGAGATGTCGCCTCTGGCGTAAACGGAGAGGATCGGGTGGGAGAGAGATCATGTACAGTGACAAGGTGATGGACCACTTCATGAACCCCCGCAACGTGGGGGAGATCGAGGATGCCGACGGAGTGGGGCAGGTCGGCAATCCGGTGTGCGGCGACGTCATGGCCATGTACATCAAGGTCGATGACGGTCGCATCACCGACATCAAGTTCAAGACCTTCGGATGCGGGGCGGCGATTGCCACCAGCAGCATGACCACCGAGATGGTGAAGGGCAAGGCCATCGAGGAGGCGCTGAAGATCAGCAACAATCAGGTCGCGGAGGCCCTGGACGGGCTTCCGGCGCCGAAGATGCACTGCTCCAACCTGGCCGCCGACGCCCTTCACGCGGCGATCGAGGACTACCGCAGCAAGACCAGGGCGGGGTAGTGGGTCATGGGTCTGAGGATTGTCGTGGCCATGAGCGGGGGAGTGGACAGCTCCCTTGCCTGCGCCCTCCTGCGGGAGCGGGGGCACGAGGTGATCGGCGTGACCATGCGCCCCTGGTCCGAGGACCCGTCCGCGTGGGATCCCATGCTGGACCGGGCCCGGGCCGCCGCGGAGCAACTTGGAGTTCCCCACCGGGTGGTGGACGTGTCCCGGCAGTTCCGTCGCCAGGTGGTCGATGACTTCGTTGCCTCCTACCTGGAGGGCAGGACCCCGAACCCGTGCGTCATCTGCAACCCGGCAATCAAGTTTGATGTCCTGTGGGAGGCGGTGCGGGACCTCGATCCCGATCGTATGGCCACGGGACACTACGCCCGCCGCAGCCGCGACCCGAAAGGGGGCAGACACCTGCTGCTCCGCGGTCGCGACCGGGGCAAGGATCAGAGCTACGTCCTGTGGCGCGTGAGCCAGGACCAGCTTTCCCGCTCCCTCTTTCCCCTGGGCGAGCTGTGCAAGGAACAGGTGCGAAAGATGGCGGCGGACAGGGGACTCGAGGCGAAAGAGCGGGCGGAGAGTCAGGAGATCTGCTTTCTCTTCGGCGAGGAGTACCGCGAGTTCATAGCCCGCCGGGCGGGATGCCGGATTGCGCCGGGGCCGATTCTGGATACCCGGGGGCGCACCCTGGGGCAACACCGGGGCCTGCCGTTTTACACCGTAGGACAGCGACGCGGGCTGGGGATTTCCGCTCCCCACCCGCTGTATGTGCTGGAGCTGGACCGAACCAGGAATGCTATCATCGCCGGTCCCCGCCGCTCCCTGGAGGTGGATGGGGCCGTCCTCGAGGATGCCAACTTTATTGCCATTTCCCGTCTGGAGGGGCCGATGAGAGTTGAAGTTCAGGTCAGATACAATGCGCGCGCGGCTTCAGCCCAGATCCGGCCGGGACCGGGGGGTGGAGTCCTTCTCCGCTTCGACCGCCCCCAGCGGGCGGTCACGCCGGGACAGTCGGCGGTCTGCTACCGGGGGGATCTGCTGGTGGGCGGAGGTATAATCCAGCGACCGCAGCGCATAGGGTCGGCCTCCCCCGGTCACCCTATGGGGGGTGATCGAAATGGCGGTGAAGAGTGAGCCGGTGAGGCAGTGCCCCAGCTGCGGCAGCCGCATGATAGGCCGGATTGGCGTCGAACGCTACTATTGTCATGATTGTTGCGTGGAATTTGACGGTGCGTCGGGGGGCATCTATTCGATCGACGACGAGGGCAACCTCACGTCTGTGCGGGAGGACGAAGAGCAATGTTGATAGCGGATGGAGGGCGAGGATCAGACATGCGACGTTTTGTGCAGGGTATGGTCACCGGCGGTGTGTTGGGCGCCCTGGGCGTCTATCTTCTGACCCCGGATAACACGGGGACCACCATGCAGCGGGCGGGCGAGAAGATGGAAGACATGGCCCGACGCGTCCAGAAGAAGAGTACCGAGATGATGGACAGCTGATCGAGGGGAACGTGGCAATGGGCGTGCAAGAGGGGTGAGTCCCGCCGGAAGGCGGGCCCTTTTTTATGGCGGCATTGCAGCAGCGACGCTGCTTCTTCTGTGGCACTTTCGCGCCGCCCTGACTCCCGTGCTTCTGGGGGCGTTTCTCGCCTACGTGCTGGCGCCGCCGGTGCGACTGCTCGAGTCCCGGGGATTGAGCCCGCTTTGGTCCATCGTAACGGTGTACCTGCTGCTGGGCGCGGTGTTGCTGTGTGGGTGTATCTGGGTGCTGCCACAGGCAGTCTCACAGCTGGAGAAGCTGGTGCGGGGCCTGCCCGAATACAGTGCAATGGTGACGGCGTATGTGCAGCGGGCCCAGGAGGGCATGTACCGGGTGCAGCTGCCGCAGAGCATGCAGGATGCCCTGCTGAACGCGGTCACCCGGGCGGAGACGGCCATCGAGGACGTGATGGAGGATTTCGTCAACGCCCTCTTCGGGCTGCTGTCGCACAGCTTCAGCCTCCTGGCCGCCCCGGTGCTGGCTTTTTACTTCCTGCAGGACCGGCACAGCCTCACCAGGCGCTTCACGGGGCTGATCCCGCCTCGCTGGCGGGGCCGGACGGAGGAACTGCTGTCCGAGATGGACGGGGTGATGATGGGGTTCATCCGCAGCCGGATCCTGGTGGCGGGTTTCGTGGGCATCTCAGTGTCACTGGTGTTCATCGTCATGGATCTGCCGTATTCATTCCTGGTGGGTTCCATCGCCGGGGTGGCGGACCTGATCCCCTATTTCGGCCCCATACTGGGGGCTGTTCCCGCCCTGCTGGTGGCGGCCACCCATACCCCGCGGGTGCTGCTCCGGGTGCTGGTAGCCCTGGTTCTCATACAGCAGATCGAGAGCGTCATCATATCGCCGCTGATCATGGGCGACGGGGTGAGCCTGCACCCGGTGTGGGTGGTGATCGCGCTCTTCGTCGGTGCCCAGGTGGGGGGGATCGTGGGAATGCTGGTCGCTGTTCCCGTTTTCGCCTCCCTGAGGGTGCTGGGGATGTTCGCCTGGCGAAGCTGGAAGGATCCGCCCGGTGTGATATAATGTCAGGCAGCACAAACCTGTGAGGAACACGAAGTTCTCCGCAGCCGTCTCCAGAGAGGAACCGGCAGCTGTGAGGTTCCGGCGGTCGGAGAATGTGCCAGTTCCGAGGCCGGGGGAGGACCCCGGCGGTTGGACCCGTTAACGTCCGCTTTGAGGCCGGCCCAGCCGGCGAACAGGGTGGTACCGCGAAATGACTCGCCCCTGACGGGCGGGTCTTTGTCATTTACAGGGGGGATGCAGATGAAGGCCAGTGATATTCGCCGCACCTTTTTGGATTTCTTCGAGGAGAGGGGGCACGAGCGGGTGGCCAGCGGCCCGCTGGTCCCGGCCGACGACCCGACTCTTCTGTTCACCAACGCCGGCATGGTGCAGTTCAAGGACATCTTCGTCGGCAGAAGATCCAGTCCCTATTCCCGGGCGGTGACGGCGCAGAAGTGCGTGCGGGCCGGGGGGAAGCACAACGATCTGGAGAACGTGGGCAGGACCGCCCGCCATCAAACCTTCTTTGAGATGCTGGGCAATTTCTCCTTCGGCGACTACTTCAAGCGAGAGGCCATCGGGTACGCGTGGGAGCTGCTGACCGGTCCCTTCGGCCTGCCACCGGAGCGGTTGTGGGCCTCGGTGTATCGCGACGATGACGAGGCCTTCGAGCTCTGGCGCGAGGTGGCCGGGCTTCCCGGGGAGAGGATCGTGCGCCTGGGGCAGAAGGACAACTTCTGGGCCATGGGCGACACCGGTCCCTGCGGCCCCTGCAGCGAGATTCACTACGACCGTGGCCCGGAGTACCGGTGCGACGCCGAGGTATGCGCCGTGGGCGAGTGCGACTGTGACCGCTGGGTGGAGGTCTGGAACCTGGTGTTCATGCGGTACGAGCGGGACGCCGATGGCCAGCTGACCCCGCTCGAGAGGACGGGAATCGACACCGGCATGGGTCTGGAAAGAATGGCGGCCATACTCCAGGGAGTGCCGTCCAACTTCGACATCGACCTGTTCGCGCCGCTGATGCGGGAGCTTGAGAGTCTCTGTGGACACACCTACGGCGGGACCGCGACCGGCACTGACCTGGCCTTCCGGGTGATAGTCGACCATATCCGCTGCGCCGTCTTTCTCGTCGCCGACGGGGTCTTTCCCGCCAACGACGGGCGCGGCTACGTCCTGCGCCGCATACTGCGCCGGGCAGTCCGGTTCGGGAGGGTTTTGGGCCTGAAAGACCCCTTCCTGCACCGGCTCACCGAATCCGTCGCCTCCTCGTCGGGCGACGCCTATCCCGAGGTCCGAAAGCGGAGTGAGTTTGCCGCCGAGATGATCCGGGCCGAGGAGCAGCGCTTCGGGGAGACTCTGGAGGAGGGACTCCAACTGCTGGAGGAGATTGTCGAAGGAATCTCGGCCGAGGGCGGGGAGCGGATTCCGGCCGAGGACGTCTTCCGGCTGTATGACACCTTCGGCTTCCCCCCGGATCTGTGCGAGGACGTGGCCGGGGAGAGTGGGCTGGAGATCGATCGTGAGGGTTTTGAACGGCTGATGCAGGGGCAGCGGGAGCGGGCGCGCAGGGCCCGGCGGGAGGCCGGTCTCTCTTCCGATCTCGTCGGTGCAGTTGCAGGGGCCGCCGACGTGCCGGCGACGGAGTTTGCCGG
>JAWOBW010000278.1:0-4943 GCA_046484105.1 Bacillota bacterium | reverse complement strand
CTCGATTGCTGAGATAATGGAGGGTGGAGTAGGCGACGATTCCCGCGTCTAGCCACGGGTTTCCGACGTCGGGGATCCGGCTCATGGTGGCCGAGCACTCCGGACACTGCAGCTGGACCCTGTCGATCCAGGGGCGGTGAGGGGTGTGTCCCTCGAAGTCCTCCCAGCCCTCCGTCGCCCTCTCGTGCAGCTCGCGCGGGCCGCCGATGACGTCGAAATGCTCGCAGTCGGGACAGACCCATATGGGCAGTGCCAGGCCCCAGTAGCGCTTCTTGGAGATCATCCAGTCGCTCATGTTGCGCAGCCAGTCGAGCTCTCTCTCTTCGCCAAAGGACGGGATCCACCTGATCTGGCTGACCACCTCCATTATGTCTTCCCGCCAGGGCCCCATGGCGATGAACCACTCGTCGACGAGGCGGAATACCAGCTCCTCACCACACCGCCAGCAGACCGGATACCGGTGCGTGATGTCCTCCTGTTTGAAGAGGATGCCGCGCGCCTGCAGATCCGCGATGATCGGCTCGGCTGATTCCGCCGCCCCCGTTCCGGCCAGAAAACCGTAAGGGGCGGAGAATATGCCGAACTCGTCTATCGGTGCCAGGACCGGCAGGTCATGCTCCTCGCCCAGCTGGAAGTCCTCCTGGCCGCAGCCGGGGGCAATGTGGACGCACCCAGATCCCTCACTCGGGTCCACCTCATCCCAGGGGATTATGACCGGTTTCACGCCCTCCTGGGCGGGCAGGTGGCCGTAGGGGCCGCGATAGTGCCTTCCGACCAGCTCGGCCCCGGGCAGAGTCCTCAGAACCCGCGCATTCTCCCCGAAGACCCGCTCGACCGATTCTTCCGCCAGGATGTACCTTTGCTCCCCGATCTGGACCTCGGCGTAGGTTCGCTCGGGATGAACGGCGATGGCCACGTTGGCGGGCAGGGTCCAGGGAGTGGTGGTCCAGATGAGGATCCTGGGATCACCGGGCATGTCCAGCAGCGGCAGTCCCACGTAGATGCTAGTGTGAGTGAGTTCCCGGTAGCCTTCAGTGACGATTTCGTGCTCGCTCAGGCCCGTCCCGCAGCGGGTGCACCAGGGCATGACGTCGTGTCCGCGATACACCAGGTTTCGCTCGTGCATGACCTTGAGGAAGTGCCAGATGGTGTAGTTGTTTTCCTCATCCATGGTGTAGTAGGAGTTCTCCCAGTCCATCCAGTAGCCCAGACGCTTGGACTGTTCAGTCTGCACCCCGGAGAAACGGAGGACGCGCTCGCGGCACTTCTCGACGAAGGCGGCGATGCCGTAGTCCTCAATCTCCCCCTTGGAGTTCAGCCCCAGTTCCTTCTCCACCTCGACCTCGACCCACAGCCCCTGGCAGTCAAACCCGTTCTGGTATCGTTGTTCGTAGCCCTTCATGGTCCGGTACCTCTGGAACACGTCCTTGTAGGTTCGCCCCCAGGCGTGATGGACGCCCATGGGGTTGTTCGCGGTTATTGGTCCGTCCAGAAAGGAGAAGCGTTTCTGGACGCCGTCGTTCTTGCTGAGGTATTGCAGCCTGACACCGTCCTCCTCCCACCACTTCAGTATCTTCTCCTCCATGGCGGGGAAATCCATCTCGCCGGGTACGGGTTCGAACATGTGCCTTCTCCCTCCATCGATGGAAACTTGTACTCAAAATGAAAAACCGTCCCTCAGGGACGGCTGCGACCGTGGTACCACCCGGATTGGCCCGTCAGCTGACGGGCCCCCTCTGACGGACACCGCAGCGTTTCTGACATCGCGGTGCCCCCGTGCTGTAACGGGCACGGCCCGGCTCAGCTTACTCGCCTGGGCTTTCAGCTGGCAGCTCGGGAAGGATTTTCGGTGTTTTCTCGTCCACCCGGCTCGCACCGATCCCGGGCTCTCTGTCGGACCGTCTACACCTACTTGTTTCCCTCATCGCCTGTGCGGCCCGTGCAGAAGGACTCCGCGGGGCCTGTGACTTTCGATCAATGATAGCACAGTTGCCCGACCTCGCCAAGGGCAGCCTTGCTTCGTCGCCGCGCAGGGGGCAGAATTGAGACTGACGGTGCGTGAGACAGATGTGACCGGAGGGGAGGTCGCCATGTCGGATCATCCGGGGACGACCGAACGGGATGAGCGGAAGAAGAGGGAATTGCGCAATCGAATCCGCCGCATTGAGGGACAGGTTCGCGGGGTCGAGCGGATGATATCGGAAGACCGCTACTGCGTGGACATCCTGCGGCAGCTGGCGGCGGTGCGCTCTGCACTGCATTCGCTGGCCATGGTCATCCTGAGTGATCACGTCCAGGGCTGTGTGGCTGATGCCATTCGGGGAGAGGGGAAGATGGGGGCAGAGGAGGCTCAGAGAGAGTTGATAGAGGTCCTCAAGACTTACATCAAGTGACCGGCCCGGAGGACCGGCAGACGGGTGGCCCCGTTCTGCACCTGGGACTCGGACCGGGGATGGCTGCGGCGCTCGGGCTGCCCCCGCAGCCTTCTACCTCCTGGGGCATGGCTGATGGTCCACCTCGATCTCGTTTCGGATCCTCTCAATGCCCTCGACTCTCCGCGCGAGGTTGATGGCGATTTGCCGGTCGTCCGCCCGGCCGACGGTTCCCCTGAGATATAGCGTTTTCTGCGAGACTATGCCGCGGACCTGCCCGGACAGGCAGTGATCCGCGCTCCGCAGCATCTCGTTGACGCGGCTGGTGAGCGTGGCGTCGTCAGGTGGGATGCGGCTTCCGTTTCTGCTCGTCGAGATCCTCACATCGTTCATGATCCTGGTGATGCCTGGAAGGGATCGGGCCAGCCGATCAATGGCATTGCGCTCAGCTAGACTTCTCACCCCGCCGGACAACCTCACCGTTCCCCGGTTCACGCAGGTCAATACGTCGGTGAACCCCCGGGAGCGCAGCAGCCGATCCATGGCCTGCTTCACATCAGTGTCATTCATCCCCGTCGGCATTCCCACCGTCAGACAGTTTTGCACCTCGCGGATTCCCGGAAGTCCGGAGACCAGATGATAGATGGATCTCATTTCGGACAGACTATCCACTATGCCCCGCAGCTGGATCCGTTCGTGATCAACATCGATGTGCAGATCCTGAACAGTTATCGGCAGTGAGTGCAGCTCCTCCAGCACCGTTTGAAGGGTGACTTGTTCACCGGTTTTACTCAGGATCCTTCCTCCCTTCGTCTACTGCGTTCATCCTAAGGCTTATGCTGTCCCTCTTCCGACGATTCGGTCCAGTGCAAACCTATTGTCTTGGGACCAATATATTCCGGGAGATGATGTCCAGTGGAATCAGTCGAACTGGTGTTGACCCTGATGGCCTTGCTGGTGGCGGTTCTGAACCGCTTGGGTGGAGGGTGACGAAACAGAGCCCGATCGCCCGCGATTCCGGGAAGAGGATGTGGAAACAAAGGCGATCCGCTCTGCAGAGAGTCTTCACCTCCGCTGCCGGAGCCTCCCTCGCATCTTCACCTCTCCTTCGGGGCACTATAATATTGACATATGTCCATAATTCTGCGATACTGAAGGTGTTTCTGGAGAAAGGAGTGATCGCATCGTGAAGGTTGCCGTCTGTGCTCGCGGAGACAGTCTGCAGGCCGAAGTCGACGACCGGTTTGGCCGCGCGCAGTACTTCGTGATGGTGGATACCGAGTCTGGGGAGGAGGAAGTGGCACGCAATCCGTCCCTGTCGCTGGGAAGCGGTGCTGGCATCCAGTCGGTGCAGTTCCTCTCGGACAACGGGGTTGAGGTGATCATTGCGGGAAACATAGGTCCCAAGGCGGCGGGGGCGATGCAGATGGCGGGCATTCGCGCCTACCGGCCGAAGTTCAGCACCGTCTCTGAGAACATCGAGGCTTTCAAAAAGGGAGACCTGGAGCAGGCGCAGGATGCCACGGTCAGATCTCATTTCGGGTCGGGACGCGGTAGGCGCATGCGGTGATGGTGAGGGGAAGGAGAGGATGACGGTGAAGATAGCGGTGGCAACACAGGACGGAATGGTCGCAGCTCACTTCGGCAGGTGTCCCCAGTACACCATCGCCGAGGTCGAGGAGGGTTCCGTCATTCGACAGACGGTGGTGCCCAACCCGGGACACGAGCCGGGCGTATTGCCGGGCTTTCTCGCCGGGCAGGGAGTGAAGTGCATGATCGCCGGCGGGATGGGACCGCGCGCCCAGAACCTGTTCGCCGGCTACGGCATTGACGTCATCGTGGGTGCAGACGGTCCCGTCGACAAGGTGGTCTTCGACCACATCGGGGGACGCCTGGAGACGGGCGAGGATCTCTGTGAGCATCATTGAGGCGTGCTGAGATCGCTTGCTGGAGAGGTGATCACCATGTTTGGACTTGGATCCATGCAGGACCAGCGCGGGGGACGGGGACGCTCCCAGCGCATCCCCGACGGCATCGAGGAGAGAGACAGCGATCACTCACTGGGTGAGGTTGCCGGCTACCTGCTGATTGGGGTTGGGACATTCCTGCTCTACCTCTACGGTGCCAAGGGTTCACGACCGCGGGATGACATGCCGTGATGACAGTGGCCTGTGCCAGCGGAAAGGGAGGAACCGGTAAGACCACCGTGGCCACCAATCTGGCTGCGGTCATGTCCAGGGAGGGCGAGGTTCAGCTGCTGGACTGTGACGTGGAGAATCCAAACAGTCACCTGTTTTTGCAGCTCACTGAGGATTCCCGGCAGGAGGTGGAGGTTCTCAATCCCGAGGTCGACGAGGACATCTGTTCCCGCTGTGGCGATTGCGTGCGGGCGTGCAACTTCAGTGCCATCTCACTTCTGGCGGGGCATCCGATGGTCTTCCCCGAGTTGTGCCACAGCTGCGGCGTTTGTTCCTACGTCTGCCCGGAGGGGGCTATATCGGAGGTCGGTCGCACGGTGGGATTCATACGAAAGGGCAGGGCCGGGGGGGTGGCCTTCGCCGGGGGCGAACT
>JAWOBW010000227.1:0-3950 GCA_046484105.1 Bacillota bacterium | reverse complement strand
CTGGTAAACGGGTTTCGAACGCCTGGAGTTTCTAATGCCGGTTCATCACCTCCTTTCTGGTAGATGTTTCCGTACATACGGAAACTGTTTGTTCATGTGTTTGAATGATAGGCGCCCGCATCCGTAAACTCCTTCAGGAACCTCGACTGCGATATTCCGGTTTGTCCCTCCCTGTGCTGCAAACAGGTAATGACCAACCTCTCCATGGCACGGGTCATGGCCACATACATCAGCCTCCTTTCCTCCTCCATGTTCGCCAGGCCCTCGACTGAATGGGTGTGCGGCAGTATCCCCTCGTTGAGATCTGGATCTGCCCTCTTCTCTCCTCGTCCACTACCCCGACTGGGCGACGCGGGTGAACATGCCCCTCGAGCTGGAACGGGTTGCCGCCACTCTCAGGCACCAGCCGCGGCACTCGATGCCGGGAGTGGTCACGTACCTGACCTCCCGCGGCGGAACCCACGAAGCCTGGGGAGTCGACCCGGATGACGTGCGGTTCGACAGCGGCATGCAGTTCGTCGCGGGCCGGGCCCCGCATCCGGGGGCCGGTGAGGTGGCAGTGACGGAGGCCCTGGCGAGGAGGCTGTCGCTGGAGGTGGGTGATCCCTTCACCCTGGGATATCTTCATCCCGAGCTGGGAACCCGCAGTCGGGCGGAATTTACCGTCAGCGGCATATTCGCCATGGCGGAGGTCTTCGGCGAGCTCATCCTCGGCGAGGTGGAGGAGGTGGCGGAGCTGGCCTGTATGCCGCGCCACAACGCGCTTTGGCTGTGGCACAACCCCAGGAGGACGGTGGAGGATCTGGTGCGCGAGCTGCGCGGTAGCCTCCCCCGGATCCGGGCACCGGCCTACCCGTATTCATATTCGTCATCGGGGGAATCCCCGGAGAACAACAGATACCTGGCCGCCTACGGAGGTTTGCCCTCACCCTTTGCCAACCGGGTCGGCCCCACATTCTGGTATCGCGGCTCGGTGAGGGACCAGCTGGCGCACCTGGGCCGAACCGGCGCGGCCAGTGTCAGCGGATTGGTGGGACTGATGTTCCTGGTGGTGGGCATTGCCGTGACCCTGACGGTGTTGGTGATCATCCTGGACCGGCAGGTGACAATAGGGATTTACTCCGTGCTGGGGATGAGCCCGGAGGACATCGGGAACATGTTCCGGACGCAGCTGGTCGGCGATTCCCTCTGCGGCACGCTGCTCGGGTCCGTGGCCCTGGCGGTCATTCTTTCCCTGGCCCCGTCGGAGGGTCCCGCCCCGACCGTGTCGACAGTCACCTGCGTCCTCTGGATCATCGCCCAGGTGGCGCTCGTCCTCTGGGGCGGTCGGGTGGCCTGGATGCTGAGCGGTTCCCGGGATCTGAGATCGCACCTGCGGGGAGATGCTGACTTCGACTGGTGGACGCTGGTCAATATCTGGCCCCAGCCAGTGGGAACGGGGGAGGAATCTGCATGATGTCAGCGAAGGATGAGCAGGGTGAGGTATCTGCTGTTCTCGAGACCCAGGACGTGTACAAGGAATACGATACCAGCGCCGGAGTGGTTGCGGCCGTCCGCGGCGTGGACCTGATCATTGCCGAGGGGGAGTTTGTCGCCATCATGGGCCCCTCTGGTTCGGGCAAGACCACCCTTCTGTCCATGATGGGGGCCCTGGAGCCGCCGACGAGGGGACGCGTACTGCTGCGGGGAAGAGACATCGGCCTCATGCGCAGCGGGGAGCTGGCCGAACTGCGGCGTTTTGACGTCGGTTTCGTATTCCAGCGCTTCTACCTGGTCGATCATCTCACGGCCAGGGAGAACATCGGCTTTCCCCTGGGTTTCGACCACCGGCTGGGCCGTTCCGAACGGGATGAGCGGGCGGAGCAGCTGCTGGAGATGGTGGGCCTGAGTCACCGGGCGGATCACTTTCCCCGTCAGCTGTCCGGGGGAGAACAACAGCGGGTGGCCATCGCCCGCGCAATGGCGAACGAGCCGGCGGTGATCCTGGCTGATGAGCCCACTGGCAACCTGGACCAGAAGACGAGCGACGGGATCCTGAATGCCTTGGAGGATCTCAATGACCGGCTGGGGCAGGCCCTGGTGCTCGTCACCCACGATCCGCGTGTGGCAGAGCGGGCCGCCCGGGTGGTCGAGCTGGAGGACGGTGTGGTGGTGCGGCAGTACGGCCGAGACGATTTGCTGTGAGGTGAGCGGGGTGCTCTGGCAACTTGCCGTCAGAAATGTGCGGCGCAATTGGACTAAGAGCCTGCTCGGGGTGGTCGGGGTGGCCATCGCCGCCGGGGTGATGACGGCCTCCCTGTCGCTGCAGGAGGGATACCCGGAGGCGTCGTGGATTGAGCACCGGGCGCTGATGGGGGCGGACATTGTGATCTACCCGGGCCGCCTGGGAGTGGGGGCGGGGGAGACCCGGCCGACGGGGGATGAGCCGTGGGAATGGAGCCTGCGGAGAGACTGGGGTCTGAGCGACCTGTTTCTCTTTCAGCCCCGCATATACGAGGAGGGATACATATCGCCTCCGGGGGAGACCCTGTTCTTTCAGGATGATCCTCTCCCCGAACCGCTGCCGGCCGGTGTTGCCGGGGTCGAGCCACTGCTGAAGCTCCCGGGCAGAGTCGTCATCTCGTCCCCCGGGGGACTGCGCCGGCATCCCGCTCCCCTGCGGGCGCGGAACGTCGCGCTGGACGTCGCGGCCTGGGGGGCGTCCTCCTTCGCCGTCAGGGGGCGGTGGCTGGAACCCGGTGACGGGGGCCAGCTGGTCGCCCTGGCGCAGGGGAACCGGGGGGCGCAGCTTCCCGAGGAGGGGATCCGCCCGGGATACCCGGCGCCCGGGGTGGGGGAAGTGCTGACCGTCGAGGTTCCCTCCCTGGTGGGATACGACGGAGACGGGTATCCCCTGTGGGACTGGAACGCAGTCCGTGAGTTCGAGCTGGAGGTGGTGGGATTGTTCGCCTTTCCCACCGAGGTCCGGCCCATGGTCGATCCGGAGACCGGGGGACGGGTGATGCAGGGGGGGCCCGGAGGCGGCACCGGCGAGATGGTCACGGTTCAGCACTACCTGGAGACCGAGGACCTCTTCATACCGGCGGAAACGTGGTGGAGAATGTGGGAGGCGGCCGCGCCCCCGGGTGAATCGCCGCGGGCATACCAGCTGAACGTCGTCCTGGAAGACATGTTCCGGGCCAGGGAGATCGCCGCCCAGCTGGCGGAGCGGCTTCCCGGGGCGACGGTGATGACGGTTCCCGAGCAGGTGATCGCGGGCCGACGGGCCCGGGGGCAGAGCGCCATTCCCGCCGACGTGTCGGCGCTGCTGGTGGCGGCTGTCTTCATGGTTGCGGGTCTTCTGTTGGTGGGCGACATGTATGTGCTGGTGATGCAGCGGCGCAAGGAGATGGCCATTCTCAAGGCGTTGGGGATGGCCAGCGGGCAGGTGATGGGAATGATCCTGATCGAGTCGATTCTCCTGTCGATCATCGGTGCGGCGCTGGGTTTCATCTCCGTCCGCTTGTTGGTGACGGGGGTCTATGCCCTCTCCGCGGTCAGCCTGGCCGAGGTGGGTGTCATGACCCTCAGGACGGGAGTCATGGTCGCCGGTGCGTCGGTCCTGGTGGCGGGGTTCTTCGGCCTGCTCCCCGCCCATCTTGCCCTGCGGCAGACCACGATGGAGGTGTTGCGGGATGTCTGATCGCCCCATTCTCACCGCGGCCGACCTCACCAAGGTGTTCCTCGTCGGTGCCGGGGTGAGGGCCGTGGACGGGATTTCTCTTAGGGTGTATGCTGAGGAGTTCCTGTTGATCACCGGTCCCTCGGGGTGCGGCAAGAGCACCCTGTTGAATCTGCTGGGGGGACTGGACCGGCCGACCTTCGGCGAGGTGACGCTGGACGGTCAACCGTACAGCGAACTCAACGAGAACGGGCTGGCCCTCATGCGACGTACGAAGGTGGGCTTCGTG
>JAWOBW010000197.1:0-3373 GCA_046484105.1 Bacillota bacterium | reverse complement strand
CCCGGATTTCGCAAAATGACGAGTCTGACCCGCGCTGACCGCCGCCGCCCAGCCGCCCCGGGAGCCGGCGCGTCCTCGTTGAACTGCGGCAAAAGGCGCCCGGGAATGGTCGGTTCACGAGCGCTCGACACTTCTCAACTGTCTTTCTGTAGGCGCGAGAGCAGCTCCTTGGCCAGCGGATCCAGATCGGCACCCTGTGCCAGCTGCAGCAGCTGCGCTATGTCCGGACTCGATCGGCGCTCCGACCCGGCATCTGTGAGGGGGCGGTCTATCACCCCCGCGCGCGTCAGCTCCGTGTATTCCTCTGGGCTGAGGAGCAGGACCTCCAGCAGCTTGTTGATGTAGAGGGCCGAAGCATTCAGCTTCTCCGACAGGTACATCATCTCATCCGCGATGGTCTTCATGGACTGCAGGGGCCTGATCCTCCTCGAGCGCGGGATGCCCACTCCCAGGTCCGCCATACTGCGACCAGCCTGGGTCGGTCCCTCCGGCGCGTCATCCGGTTCACCGCTCGATCTCTCCTTCTCCTCCTCCGTCACACAATCACCTCGCTCCCCCTCTGTTTCACTAGTACCTGTATGCGACGGAAGCGGGGGTTGCAACTGCCCGCCGCGAATCGTCCGGGCCGGCCGTCACCGCGCAGACTGGCACCGGACGGGAGAGGGTGGCGCTGCCCCTCATCGGTCCCTCTCCAGGCGCGAGAGCAGCTCTCGCGCCACTACCTCGCGCCCGGCATCGGCCGCCCGCCTCAGTCGCCCGAACCCTCGTCCAGGTGCGGGGACGAGATCCTCCGCCGATCCTCCCCGTCCTGCAGACGCAGAACCATCACAGCACTTCTCATCTGCACAGCCGCACGGGCCAGCTGCTCAGAGAGCCTCCTCATGTCATCGGCGGCCTGCTTCAGTGTCCTCAGGATCGAGGTAGATACGGGCATCGAACCCCTCCTCCGGTCGCCAGTGCCCCAACCTTGCGGGCACACACTGCACCTGCCCGCCCGAACACCTCCCGCCATCTCGTCAGTACCACACGATCACCCCGTTTCCACCCGTTGTGGTCACCGACCGCACCACTAGTACATGTATGCCGGGGGCGCACTCCCTGCCCCCGGCGCGACCTGCAGTATGATGTTTCGTTAACAAACTGACGACCACTGACGTATTATGTAATGCTTCGAGGGCCCAGACCCCGAGGACCATTCGGGGAGGTGAAAAGGATGTTCAACACGCGCGACTCCGACATCGGCACCCTGCTTCTGTTCCTGGTGCTCGCTGGACTCGGCGACGTACGCCGCGATGACCAGCTGCTGACCCTACTGCTGTTCCTGCTGCTGGCAGGCGATTTCGCTCGCTTCTGATCAATCCAGCACCCAACCCGAAGGCGGGGGGAACCGCGCGGCCCCCCGCCACCAACTTCCACCGACAGCCCCGACTGCAGCATCATCTCGCCCGTCACCTCGCCACCGGTCACGTCCCCGTGGCGGCGGGTGGCGGCCCCATCACACTGCCCCTCTTCCGTTAACACATTTATGTGCGGGTGCGTATTATGTACCGACCTGAGGGCCCAGACCCCAAACCACTCGGGAGGTGAGAACATGCTGGGAACACGCGACTCCGACATCAGCACCCTGCTGCTGCTCCTCCTCCTGCTGGGAGGCGACATCGGCCGCGACGATGAGCTGCTGACACTGCTGCTGCTGCTCCTCCTGCTGGGAGGCGACATCGTTCGCCGGTAGGTGACGCCCCGCGCGGGAAGGAAGGTCCCAAACCTTCCTCTACACCGCAGCCCGTCGTTCAGTCCCAGGATCCCGGCCGGACGAGCGCAACGCACTCGTGAAACAGAAAGCCAGCCCCGCCGGCCCTCTAAGCGGGCAACCTTCGGAGCAGCCGGCAGGTGACAACGGCAGCACGACAATGCAGACCACAAGATTCCGCTGAGAGCGAGACCTGGCAAACAGGAGGTGACAGACGAATGCAACTGGGTCGTGACAGTGACATTGGCACCTTGCTTCTGTTTCTCGTACTGGCCGGAGGACTCGGTGACGTCCGCCGCGACGACCAGCTCCTGCAGCTTCTGCTGTTCATCTTCCTCGCGGGAATGGGTGACTTCCAGCGCAAGTAGGAGGTGACAGGCGGCGAGAGCCACGGGAATCGAGATCAGGATGCGCAGGGAGGAGAAGGCCCCTCCCTGCGCCAGCTCAGGAGGTGTTGAGGCATGTTCGATCGCAACGGCGGTTGGCAGACGCTGCTTCTGTTCATCGTCCTGTCTGCAATGATGGACACCGGAGATGATGACCTGCTGCCCCTGCTTCTGCTTGTGGTCCTGTTCGACGGGGGATTCGGCAGATATGCGGCCGCTGAAGATGACAAGATCTGATCGTGTGCCGGGGCGGGGGACGAAGAGGCTCCGTCCTCCGTGTGCCCGGCCCCGCCACGGCGTCCCCGCCTGTGGGACCGAGTGTCCCTTTCTCCTCCCCCCGAATACGGTATAGTGGCTCGAGCTGTACCGTATCTTGGCCACCGGGAGGAGACCATGCTGCGAACTAAGTCACATCCGATTCTCTCCGAGTATGAAGAACTGGACGGGCAGCCGTCCGTGAGAAGAGTGGACGCCAGAACCTATCTGCTCGAGACTGACCGCAGCCAGTACCTGCTGCAGTACGCGACCCGGCCGGGGCGCATCCACAGTTCGGCGCACCTGATGCAGTCTCTCAGGAAGCGGGGTTTCACCAACCTGGTGCCCATCGTCCTCACCACCGACGGGGAGCCCACCGTCCGGGGATCCGGAGGCGAATGGTTTCTTCAGCCCCTGCATCCACAGGCCCGGCTGGAAGAGGGAGGTCAGCTGCGCAGGCTGGCGCGCCTGCTCGCGGCCTGCCACTGCTGCGCGGACGACTCGGAAGAAGGGGCGATGGTCCACGGGCAGCTCACACCCGAGGCCGTCAGGAGCGGTCCGTCGGGAGAACTGCTGCTCGACTGCTGGGACGGCGCCGGACCGGGGAATGCCGCCGACGACCTGATCTTCGTGCTTCGTCTGGCCGCCGGGCGGGACGAGGAGGAGCCCGCCTCGGTCCTCGAGGCGTACGCCGAGGTCAGGAACCTCAGAGATGGCGAACGGGACCGTCTCCGCGATATGCTCGACCACTGCTCAGATCCCACACTGCGCAACCTGGCGATTCCAAAGCCGCGGGGGCCGCTCAAGGAAGAACCGCCCGGTGACCTGCTGGCCCGGGCGCGCACTGCCGCAGCTGACGGCAAGTGGACTCCATCGAGGGAGGAGCAAACCGTGTCCACATCAGAAGTCACCCCTGAAGATACCCGCGACAGACCTGCCACAGACCAGAAGGAAGATCCCCGCCAGGGCGGCGATGAGCCTC
>JAWOBW010000119.1:0-4054 GCA_046484105.1 Bacillota bacterium | reverse complement strand
CGACTGGCGGCGCCCTCGGGTTTCTGGCCTCACTCATACTGGTGGCGGCCCAGGTGGCGGGTCAGTTCCTCGATTTCCAGATGGGCTTCTTCACCGCCAGCGAGGTGGATCCGGTCATGGGAGTCCGGGTTCCCCTGGTGGGCAACTACCTTTATCTACTGTCGATGGTGCTCTTTCTCAGCTTCGATGGTCACCATCACCTGCTGCGAGTCTTGCGCGAGAGCTTCACCGAGATCCCCCCGGGGTCGCCGCTGTCATCCGCCCTTCTGCCCGGGGCATTCTCCTTCATGAGCTGGATGTTTCGCGCGGCCTTTCAGATCAGCCTGCCGGTGCTGGCCTGTCTTTTTGTCACCTCGGTGGCCCTGGGCATCCTGGCGCGCACCATGCCCCAGCTCAATCTCTTCGTGCTGGGCATCCCGATCAGGATCCTGGTGGGCATGACCATGTTGATGGTGACCACGACGGTATATGCATCCTTTTTCCGCGATGAGAGCGGGGAGCGAATCCTGGACCTGTTCCGCCTGTTGGGGGCGTGGTGACGATGATGGATCTGCAGCTGTTTGCCGAGGGCGGCGGCGAGGAGAGAAGTGAACAGCCGACTCCCAGGAGGCGCCGCAAGGCCAGGGAGAAGGGCGAGGTGTTTCAGAGCAAGGAGATCATCTCCGCCGCGGTTCTCCTCTTCTCCTTCATTGCCCTGTGGTATGCCTTCACCGGGATGAGTGAACAGCTGCAGAGGCTGGCTGCCCGGAGCTTCGGTCCCCGCATGCTCGAGAGCTGGGGCCCGGGAGAGGTGATCGGGTTGATGTCGCACCTGGCATCCGAGTTTCTCATGATAATGCTGCCGGTCTTCGCGGTGACCGCCGTGGTGGCCGCCGGCGGCAGCCTGCTGCAGACCGGACTGATCTTCGCCCCGGGACCTCTCAGTCCCAAGTTCAGCCGGATCGACCCGGTGCAGGGGGCAAAGAGGATGATCTCGCTGAGGGCCCTGGTCAATCTGGGCAAGTCTTTAATCAAGGTCGGGGCCGTCGGTTATGTGGCCTTCATCACGGTACTGGGGAGAGTGGACGAGTTTCCCCTCCTCCTGCGCCTGCCCCTGCCGGTGGCGCTGTCGCAGACCGCCTCGCTGTTGCAGGTGCTGCTGCTGCGGGCGGTGCTGGTGTTGGGCCTGGTGGGAGCGATTGACTACTTCTACGAGCGCAGTGAACACGAAAAGAGTATGAGGATGACGCGCCGGGAGCTGAAGGACGAGATGAAGGAAACCGAGGGAGACCCGCAGGTGCGGGGGCGGAGAAGGGGACTGCTCCAGCAGGCGGCCAGGCAACGGATGATAACCGCCGTGCCTGCGGCCGACGTGGTGGTGACCAACCCCACCCAGTACGCGGTGGCACTGAAGTATGAGTTCGAGGGGATGGAGGCGCCGAGGGTGGTGGCGCGGGGACGCGGGCTGCTGGCCAAGAGGATTCGCGAGGTGGCGGAGGAACACGGGGTCACGGTGCAGGAGCGCCCCCCGCTGGCCCGGGCCCTGTACGAGATGACCGAGGTCGGAGACTACATACCCCGGGAGCTGTATGAGGCGGTGGCCGAGGTCCTGGCCTACGTGTACCGGCGCCGGGGAAAGGCACAGGGGAGAGGGGAGAGTGTTAGATGACGACTCGGACGGGGATACTCCCGGCGGTGCTCCGGTACAGTGACATAGCCGTGGCGGTGGTGGTGCTACTGGTGGTGGCGATGATGATTGTGCCGGTGCCGCCGGGGCTCATGGACGTGCTGCTGGTCTTCAATCTGACCTTCGCCACCGTGGTGATGCTGGTCAGCATGTACACCACCGAACCGCTGGACTTTTCCATCTTTCCCAGCCTGCTTCTTCTCACCACCCTGATGCGGCTGGCCCTAAACGTCTCCTCCACCCGGTTGATCCTGCTGCACGCCTACGCCGGCGAGGTCATAGAGCAGTTCGGTCACTTCGTGGTGGGGGGCAACCCGGTGGTGGGCTTCGTGGTGTTCGTGATACTGGTGGTGATCCAGTTCGTGGTCATCACCCGGGGGGCGGAACGGGTGGCCGAGGTGGCGGCCAGGTTCACCCTCGACGCCATGCCGGGAAAGCAGATGAGTATAGATGCGGATCTGAACGCGGGGTTGATAGATGACGAGGGGGCGCGGGCGCGACGACGGGAGATTGAACGGGAGGCCGACTTCTACGGCGCCATGGACGGCGCCAGCAAGTTCGTCAAGGGAGACGCCATCGCCGCCATAATCATCACCATCATCAACATCATCGGGGGCCTGGTGGTGGGGGTGCTGCAGATGAACCTGCCCTTCGGTGAGGCCCTCATGAGTTACACCCTCCTCACCGTCGGGGACGGTCTGGTCAGTCAGCTGCCGGCTCTTCTCATCTCCGTGGCGACGGGCATCGTGGTCACCCGGGCCGCCTCGGACGTCGACTTGGGCAACGACCTGGTGGCGCAGCTGCTGCAGAAGCCGAGGGTCCTGTACATCGCGGCCGCGATGCTGCTCGCCCTGGGAATAGTGCCGGGGCTGCCCGCTTTTCCCTTCTTCATCCTCGCCGGCCTGGCTGTCTTCGTCGGCCGCAACCTGGCCCCTGCGCCAGCGGCGGGGGAGGAGCCCGAGGTTGAGGCTCCGGAGGAGAGGGTCCGGCCGCAGGGCCCCGAGGAGATGGCGCGGATGCTGCAGGTCGATCCGGTGGCCGTGGAGTTGGGGTACGGGCTGCTTCCCCTGGCCGAAAAGGGGGAGGGCAATGACCTGATGGAGAGGATCGGTCTGCTGCGCCGGCAGCTGGCGATGGAGCTGGGAATGGTGCTGCCCCTGGTTCGTCTCAGGGACAACATGGCCCTGGATGCCAATGCGTACGCGGTCAAGCTGCGGGGAGTGGTGGTGGCCCGGGGAGAGCTCATGGTGGATCGGTACCTGGCCATGGACCCGGGTGACGCGGCGGAGGAGCTGCCCGGGATCGAGACGGTGGAGCCCGCTTTCGGCCTGCCGGCCAGATGGATCGCGGCGGCCGACCGGGACCGGGCCGAGATGGGCGGCTACACGGTGGTGGATCCGGCCTCGGTGCTGATGACACACCTGGCCGAGGTTCTGAAGAGCCACGCCCACGAGCTGCTGTCGCGACAGGAGACCAAGATCATCCTCGACGCGGTGAAGGAGACCTCCCCGGCGGTGGTCGAGGAACTGGTGCCGGAGACCATGAGCCTGGGCGACGTGCAGAAGGTGCTGCAGAACCTCCTGCGGGAGCGAATACCCATCCGTGACCTTCTGACCATTTTCGAGACCATGGCCGACTACGCGTCGGCGGTGCGGGATACCGACCGGCTCTCCGAGGTGGTGCGCCAGTCGCTGTATCGGACCGTAAGCCAGCTGGTGCCGACCCAGGACGGCCGCCTGCGCGTGATCCTGCTCGATCCGACGGTGGAGGAGGTCATCACCGAGTCATTGGAGCACACCGAGGGCGGCACCTTCGTCGCCCTGGATCCCGACCGGCAATCGGCCATGATCCGCAGCGCGCGGCGGGCGGCTGAAAAGGGACTGGAGATGGGCGTCGAGCCGGTGGTGCTGTGTTCACCGGCCGTCCGCTTCTACTTCAAGAGGATCACGGAACAGGCCATGCCGGAGCTGACGGTGGTCTCCTTCCAGGAGATCGAGCCGTCCATCGAGATCGAGGCCATCGGAAAGGTGGACATGGAGTGAGAATCAGGAAGTTCCGGGGGAAATCAGTTGACAGTGTGATGCGCCGCATCAAGAGGGAGGTCGGCCCCGACGCGGAGCTGCTGGAGACCGGGTCCGTCAGGGAGCCGGGCATAATGGGGTACTTCCGGCCCCGGCAGGTAGAGATGACGGTGGTCTTCGAGGACCGGGTGGAGAGGGCCGGGCCCCCGGGCGGGGACGAGGAGCCCGCGGAGGAGCCGACTTCTGCCGCGCGCGGGGGAGGGGACCCGGAGCTGACCCGCCAGCTGGTGGGGCGGGGAGCCCCCGAGGAGCTGGCCCCGGTCGTCGCCCGCGTCTCCCGGTCGGCAGGGGAGGTCGCCTGGATGCG
>JAWOBW010000141.1:0-9975 GCA_046484105.1 Bacillota bacterium | reverse complement strand
CGGGATGAGGGTAAATGCTCACAAATATCCTCCTCCACTCCCAGGGCAATGATACATTATTGTAGAAGAGCTCTGACACAAGATACATAAGATACAGTATGACAGCATGTCCCAATATATGCAGAGCCGCTCCGCTGAAAACAGCACAAGTCAGGAAAACATGGAAAAGGCACAAACATTAAGTTTGTATTAACTATTCGCACACTGCAAATTATACAGACTAATCGCTATTGAGGTCAACCGTTCGCCGTCGCACCACCTCATACATCAGCACAGCTCCTGCCACCGAAGCATTAAGTGACCCGATTCGACCGCGAGAGGGTAGCGCCACCACCTCATCACAGGTCTCCGCCAGCAGCCGGCTCAGCCCGCGTGCCTCTCCCCCCACGCACAGGGCCACCGGTCCACTGAGATTCACATCGTAAACGGGCACTCCCCCTGCATCCGCACCAAAGAACCACACGTGCTCCACCTTGAGCCGCTCAGCCGTGCGAACCAGATTCGTCACCCTCGCCACCTGCATGTGCTCAGTGGCTCCGGCGGAGGCCTTCACCACCGCTGGAGTCACCGGGGCTGCCCGACGGTTCGGGATTATCACCCCGTGAACCCCGGCCTCCTCGGCCGTTCTGATGAGGGAACCCAGGTTGTGGGGATCCTCGATGTGGTCGGCGAACACGATGAAGAGGTCCTCGCGTCGGCTCCTGGCGCAGTCGAGCAAATCCTCAAGGGAGCTGTAGGGGTAAGGTTCACACCGCGCCATGACCCCCTGGTGAACGGCGCCGTCCGATCTCTGGTCCAACACCCGCCGCGGGGCGCGCGACGTCCTGACCCCGAGACTCGCCGCCCTCTTCTCCAGGGCATCGATATCCTTCCCGCCGATGCCTTCCGCCAGGACCACTTCGAGGGCGCGGCGGCGTCCGGCGCGGAGCAGCTCCCGCACGGGATTCCTACCCTCTATCCACTCCACGCACCCACCCCTCTCAGTCCCGCTCCCCCCGAACCCTCACCGGTGCCAGTCGCAGAGAATCGGGATTCCGGGTCATCTCGTCGATGCGTCCGCAGCTGTCGGCACCCTCCCGACACAGCCCCTGCGTCTGGCACGGCGGTCCCGCTACAGCGAACAGGTGGGGGGCGAGTTCTCTCAGCTCCTTCAGCAGAGCCTCGGCCAGGCGTCTGATCTCCCACTGGGCGCGACTGCACATCCGCAGCTCAAACCACTCCAGCCATGCCCTGGCATTCTTGGACATGATGATGCTGGTAGAGACCGCCTGCGGCAGGACAAACCGGGCATCCTCCCCGGGCACGCCGGCAGCGCGAAGGTCCCCATACAGGCTTCGGGAGTCGGCCAGGTGACGGCGAAACCGCTCCTGCAGCTCCGGATCCTCAGAAATGGAGGGGGGAATGACGAAGTCGAACTCGCGCTGGTCGATGTACCGCTGCGACTGCTGTGAGTAGCTGGCAATGCGGGACCGGACCAGCTGATGAGAGGAAACCCGGCTCAATCCCTCGATCGCGACAGTGAAGTACGCGTGCTCAAGGGGCGACAGGTGCCCCCGCTCCCGCAGCATCTGGATCATTCTCCCGACCTCGCGGTCTCCCATGCGGGTCTGTATATCATCGACGTCCTTGGGCGAATAACAGAGCCGGGCGGCCACGGCCACCGTCCGGTCGGGCTCCTGGGTGTAGTCAATTACCCTAACCTTCACCTCGGAGCTCTCCCCTCTTGAGCCGGGTACCCTCCGGCGTATCCTCGAGCTGCAATCCCAGGGCCGCCAGGCGGTCGCGGATGAGATCCGCCAGTTCCCACAGCTTCTGCTTTCGCGCCCTCTCCCGAACCTCAATAAGAATGTCGATCAGTGCCTCAGTGCGGTCGGGATCAGCTGAATCCAGTACTGCTCGCGATTTTTGCACCACGGATTCTATCCCCTCTCGCGGCCATATGCCGAGAATCCCGGCGTATATCTCAATCTGATCGGAAAGATCCGCTAGGACATCGTGTAGTGGAGCGCTGAGTACGAAATCGGGGGCATTGATCGTGGCATTTACCGAGCGAACCGCCTCGAATATGGCCGCCATCGCCCGCGGAGTGTTGAAATCATCATCCATGGCGGCGCAGAAATCCCGACCTAGCTTCTCCCCCGCCTCCTTCAGGGGATCCGCCTCCTCATCGGCCAGGATGACGTCAGTGCGCGGCTCGCGAAGGAGGTGCCCTCTGACCGCGGACACGGAGTTGACCAGGCGGTGCCAGGCTCTCTCGGCCTCCTCCACCCGCCTCTCGCTGAAGGTCAGGGGCTTGGAGTAGTGAACGCTGAGCAGGAAATGCCGCACCACCTCCGGGCGGAACTCGTCCAGTATCTCCCGCACGGTGACGAAGTTGCCCAACGACTTGGACATCTTGCCGTCCTCTCCGGTCACCATTCCGTGGTGAATCCAATAGCGCACGAAGGGTTCGTCGCCAAACTGGGCCTCGCTCTGCGCGATCTCGTTCTCATGATGGGGAAAGATGAGATCCGTTCCCCCTCCGTGCATATCAAAGCCAAAACCCAGGTACCTGACGGCCATGGCGGAGCACTCGATGTGCCACCCCGGGCGACCCTTCCCCCAGGGACTGTCCCAGCTCTGCATACCCTCCTGGGCGCTTTTCCACAGGGCGAAGTCGGCGGGATGTCTCTTTCTGTCGTCCACATCGACCCGGGCACCCGCCACCAGATCCTCGGGAGTCTGTCCCGACAGTTTGCCATACGCCGGAAACGTGGTGACGTTGAAGTAGATGTCGCCGTCCACTTCATACGCGTGCCCCCTCCGCACCAGTGCCTCGATCATCTCCAGGATGTCGTCCATGTGATCCGACACCCACGGGTACTCATCGACGGGCCTCACACCAAGTTCCTCCATGATCTCATCATACTCCCGGTGGTATCGGGCGGCCAGCTCATACTCGCCGACTCCCTCGAGGGCGGCGCGGGCAGCCACCTTCTCATTGACGTCCGTGACGTTCTGCACTGCGCGCACCTCGAACCCGCGGTAACGCAGATACCTGATGACGGTGTCCCAGAAGACGGAGGGGCGTGCGTGGCCCAGATGGGTGCTGCTGTAGGGGGTGACTCCGCATATGTATATGCTGACCCGTCCCGGATCACGCGTCTCAAGTTCCTCCTTGCGCCCCGACAGGGTATTGAAAACCCTGAGGCTCACATAAATCACCTCCAAGATTCAACAGTTTGATTATATCACACGGGATGGGGAAGAGGGCCACACGGGGACAGCATCGGTGTGAGTGGGCTGCGGGTCCCCGCTGAGGCAGGTGCCCGCAGCCCGCACGCTAATCCAGAGACACCGCCTCACCGCGCAGGATGGCAACCTCCACGCAATCCACGCCGTGGGGCAGCAAACCCAGGCGCCTGGCCGCCTCGCGGGACAGGTCGAGGTCCCTGCCCGGCGTGAAGGGCCCGCGATCGTTGATCCTAACCATCACCGTCTTTCCCGTCGGCGGGTAGGTCACCTGTACGATGGTTCCGAAGGGTAGGTAGGGATGAGCGGCCGTCAGCTGTGTGGGATCGAACACCTCTCCGCTCGCAGTGCGCAAACCGGTGAACTTCTCCCCGTACCAGGAAGCCACCATGGAGATCAGCTTCGGGGTCTTTTCATACTGCAGTCGGGGTATGCCGAAGGCCTCCCTGATGTTGTTGCACCACACCCCGGCGAGGCCGCCGGGGGTGGTCTCATTTGCATCCGCAGTCCGGGCATCCGCAGTGACCACGATGTCGTCGCCGGAGGCAACCACGCTGTAGTTGCCCCTCTCACCCGGCATAAGGTCCTGCAGTGCCTCGTGGTCCTCGCCGAGAATTCGAAGACGGTTCAGGACAATGGCTCCCCTCTCGGCGGCGGACCAACCGCCCAGCGGCGCCCGGATCCGAACGACCACCTCGTCATTGACCAGGATTTCCGCAACCTCGTCTCCGTCGTCGCCTGTGACCAGAAGATCGATCTCATCGCCCTCAGCAGTCACGCCGGCACTCTCACATGGGCCGGCTGACCCGCCTGCAGTCCCCGCCAGAGTCAACATGGCGGCCAATCCCAGAAGGATCATCAACCCAGGACGGTAAGTGCTGAAAACCGCACGAGACATGGTCAGATACTCCCCTTCGCCAGCGGATTTTGCAGCTAACCGTCCCTTATCCTTCTCACTTTTTATGGTCCAAATGCACCAGTCACAGTACATATTGCCAGGGCGGCAATCCCCTCTCCCCGCCCGACGGCATCCATTCCCTCGTTGGTCTTGGCCTTGACGGAGACACATCGCTCATCGACGCCGGCCACCTGTGCGATACTGGTCCTCATCCTCTGGATGAACGGAGCCAGGCGCGGCCTCTCCGCCACCACTGTGACATCAATGCTGCCGGCGGCGCCCCCCTGCTGATTCAGCATCTTCAGGACCCCCTGCAGCAGTACGCGGCTGTCCGCTCCCTTCCACTTCGGGTCACCGGGGGGAAAGTGCGTGCCTATGTCACCCATGGAGCAGGCCCCCAGCAGGGCGTCACAGATGGCATGCAGCACGACATCCCCGTCAGAGTGACCCACCAGACCCGACGGGCCCGGGATGGTGACCCCACCCAGCACCAGCCGCCTTCCGGCCGCCAGGCGATGGCTGTCGTAACCCAGGCCGACCCGGTGAGATGCGGGGCTTCGGTCTGCCAGGGCGCAGGCGACGGCGTAATCATGCCAGGTGGTAATCTTGAAGTTCCTCTCGTCTCCCGGAACAGCAAACACCAGTTGCCCCGCGGCCTCCACTATAGATGCATCGTCTGTGAAAGCTTCTTCCTCCTTCGCCGACATCAAGGGACGGTAAGCTTCTACTAGTAAACTATGCAGAAAGACCTGCGGAGTTTGCACGCGTCTGAGATTATCTCTCGAGATCGTGCACTCAACCCGTCCCGGGATCTGGTCTGTCTCTGGCTGTGGGATTCTCTTGATGGTGTCGGGGACTGGTAGAACGGGCACGGCCGCCCCGTACCTGCAGGCAGCGGAGAGCACCCGGTTGATCAGATCGGAGCTCACCAGTGGACGAGCCACATCGTGAATCGCCACCAGATCATCGCCACCTGCCGTCAGGGCATCCAGCCCGTTGATGACTGATTCAAAGCGGCTTCTGCCCCCGGGGACCACCCGCGGTCGGGGGTGGAAGGAACGGCTGAGATCCCGCATGGGGTCGCACAGCTCTTCCCTGGCGACCACAATGGTCTCAGTTGCCCTCCCGCACTCCTGTATGCGCTGCAGGCAGTGGTGAATCAGCGGCCGGCCGGCCACGGGCAGCAGCGCCTTGTCGACGCCGCCCATGCGAATTCCCCGCCCGGCGGCGACGACAATGAAGGAAACACCCATTTGACATTTCCCTTCTCTCACGGCGCAGCGTTGGCCAGGTCCTGGGGACGGGCGAAGATCATCCTCCCGGCAGACGTCTGCAGCACACTGGTCACCGAGACCGAGATCTCCTCGCCAATGTGAGGTCTGCCGTGATCGACCACGACCATGGTGCCGTCGTCGAGATATCCCACGCCCTGACCCGGCTCCTTGCCCTCCTTGATCAGACTGATAGTCATCTGCTCGCCGGGAATGACCATGGGCTTGAGGGCATTGGCCAGGTCATTGATGTTGAGGACACTGACTCCCTGCAGGACAGCGACCTTGTTCAGGTTGTAGTCGTTGGTGACGATCTTGCCACCGAGGTCGCGGGCCACCTGCAAAAGCTGCGCATCGACCTCGCCGTCAGCCAGCTTCTCCGGACGATATATCACGACCTCCACATCCAGATCCTTCTGAATGGTATTGAGGATGTCCAGTCCCCGCCGACCCCGACTGCGGCGAATGGCATCCGAGGAATCGGCGATGTGCTGGACCTCCTCGAGGACGAACTGAGGAATCACCAGCGGACCGTCCAGGAAACCGGAACGACAGACGTCGGCGATGCGGCCGTCAATCACGGCGCTGCTGTCGATGACCTTGGGAATTCCGGTCATGGAGGCCGACTCGTCATCCTCGGCGGAACCACGGGCACTGAAGGCATCAACACTGGATCGAATGGCTCTGCCCCACGATACCAGGTCGGGCTTTTTGTTCACGGCCACAATCCATCCCAGATAACCAAAGATGACCGCGGCAACGGTGGCCGCGACGCCGCCAATCACTGGAACCCCGGAGAAGGCAGATCCCAACAGATTAGCAATTATGAGGCCGAATATGAGTCCAACCGTACCCACTAATATGTCGCTCAGGGGCACATGAGTGAGCCGCCTTTCCATCCCCCTCCCCAGGGCCATGACCCCCCGGACAACTGCCGGGGCAACCACCGACAGGGCGATGGAGCCCAGTACGCCGCCGAGTGTCACTGCGAAGATGGCGTGGGTCAGACTGAGAGAGATGCCGAGCACCTCCTCCGCGGTGCCCAGCCCGAAGAAGCTGGTGGCCAGCCCGAACAAAAATCCCAGGACGGCGAGCCACATGCGTATGTGGCCCGGAACGACAAAACGGGAATTGCCCTCCTTATTGAGCAATTCATTCATTTAATCCACCTCCAAACCTACATACCATGACTAGATTATTATCCCCAGGGGATGGCAATTAATATTCGCCTGACCCGAAAAGCTGTCAGCACAACATTAACACCATCAAAAGACAATGTCCAATGCGCGCACCGGCCACAGGTAAAATATACCACATGAGCGACGCTCCTTCAAGTCAGATTCCTCGGTCGACGAAACTTTGACAAGGGCGAGTCCCAACCGATATAATGTTGACTGGCCGCACCGCTGAATGCCTTTGGCGCACTCATTCGAGAATCAGGGAACGGTGGTACAACCATGGAAGATATCCTCAGTGATGACTTTCAGAAAACCGTAGCTGAATGCACGATCAGGCACAGGAGCATCCTTGACATTCTGGCGAAGCACCAGGAGGCCGCGGGCCGGGTAAACCGAGCCGTGTGCAAGGCCGCAACCAGCTGTGGCTGCATCATGATACAGGCTCACAAGCCCGAAATCCCTGAGGATATTTCTCTTCAACAGCTCCCCCAGTTCATGAGCAGCCACATACAGGGTGAACTCTGCGAGGAATGCCGAGAAACCCTGGAAACCGAGATAGGATTGCACCTCTTCTACGTCGCCGCCCTGTGCAACACCTTCAATCTGAACATGCACGACATCATGCTCAAGGAGCGGATGAAGCTGCTGACACTGGGCATCTTCAACATGTCCTAGGGCTCACCCCATATGCCCTGCGTTGGCCCCCGGGGCTCAAGCCCCGGGGGCCAGTTCCTCTCACTGGGCCGCCTCACCCTCGGACGCCTCGATCCCAGCGTCGTCGGCGGACTCATCCGGCACGAGGATCGGCACCGCCTCGATGCCCTCCTCCGCCGCCTGCTCTGCGCTCATCAACTGCAGCCGCCCGTTGTGGGCATCGACGACCACTTCCGCTCCCTCGTCGAAACTGCCCTCGAGCAGGGCATCCGAAAGCGGGTCCTCCAGGAGTCTCACAATGGCGCGACGGAGGGGCCGGGCGCCGAACACCGGGTCATACCCATCATCGAGGAGAACGTGCCGCGCGCCCTCGGTGAGCGCGAGCCGGACCCGGTCTCCTACGCGTTCTCCCACCTCGGCCAGCATCAGGTCCAAGATGCCCTGGAGGTCATCCTCATTGAGGGCCTGGAATACGATGATGTCGTCCACCCGGTTGAGAAACTCCGGTCTGAAGGTCCTCTTCACTTCCTCCATGATCTTATCCTTCATGGATTCGTAGTTGATGCCCTGTTCGTCATCGTCGACGTGGAAACCGACCGAGCTCTCCCGCCTGATCAGCTCCGCCCCGACGTTGGAGGTCATGATTATGACCGTGTTGCGGAAATCGACCGAACGCCCCCTCGCTTCGGTGAGGCGCCCCTCCTCCAGCACCTGCAGGAGGGTGTTGAATACCTCGGGATGGGCCTTCTCGATCTCGTCAAACACCACCACGCTGTACGGCTGACGCCGCACCGCCTCGGTGAGTTGACCGCCCTCCTCGTAACCGACGTATCCCGGGGGTGCTCCGAACAGACGCGAGACCGTATGCCTCTCCATGTACTCCGACATGTCAAGAATGATCAGGGCATCCTCGTCTCCGAACAGTGCCTCGGCTAGCGCCTTGCTGAGCTCGGTCTTGCCCACTCCGGTGGGCCCCAGGAAGATGAATGAACCGATGGGGCGCTTGGGATCCTTCAGGCCGGCGCGGCCTCTCCGGACTGCCTTCGCCACCGCAGTCACCGCCTCATCCTGAGAGATGATGCGCTGGTGCAGGACACCTTCCAGGTTCATCAACCTCTCGCTCTCGGTCTCGGTGAGCTTCACCACCGGTATGCCGGTCCAGTCAGAGACGATTGCCGCGATATCCTCCTCGCTGACCACCCGTTTGCTGACCATCTGCTCCTTTTCCCACTTCCGCTTCTGTTCCTCCAGTCGCTGCCGCATCTTGCGCTCGCGGTCGCGGAGCTCCGCGGCCCTCTCGAACTCCTGACCCCGGACCGCGGCCTCCTTCTCAGTGCGCACGTCCTGCAGCTCTTCCTCCAGCTCTTTCAGCTCCGGCGGGGCCACATAGGCATCCAGCCTCACCCTCGAAGCCGCCTCATCCATCAGGTCCACCGCCTTGTCGGGCAGGAACCGGTCGGTGATGTATCGGTCACCCAGGTAGGCGGCGGCCTCAATGGCGGCATCCGTTATCTCCACGCGATGATGCGCCTCGTACTTGTCTCTCAATCCCCGCAGAATCTCCACCGTTTCGGACACCGAGGGCTCTTCCACGACTATGGGCTGGAAACGCCGCTCCAGCGCTGCATCCTTTTCCACGTGCTTGCGGTACTCGTCAATGGTGGTGGCCCCAATGGCCTGCAGCTCGCCGCGCGTCAGGGCGGGCTTTATGATGCTCGAGGCATCGATTGCCCCCTCTGCAGCCCCGGCCCCGATTATGGTGTGCATCTCATCAAGGAAGAGAATCACGTTGCCGGCCTTGCTGATTTCACCCATGACTCGCTTCAGCCGCTCCTCGAATTCGCCCCGATATTTCGAACCCGCCACCATCGCTCCCATGTCGAGTGAAATCACTCGGCGGTCCTTGAGGATCTCCGGAACCTTGCCCTCGACGATGCGCTGGGCCAGTCCCTCGGCTATGGCGGTCTTGCCCACCCCGGGCTCCCCGATGAGAACCGGATTGTTCTTGGTGCGGCGACTCAGGATCTGGATCACTCTCTTGATTTCCGTCGACCTGCCGATGACGGGATCGAGTGTGCCGTTCTGTGCCATCTCATTGAGATCCCGACCGTAGGTATCCAGAGCCGGGGTCCTCGAGCGCCCCTTGCGCTCCTCTCTGCCCGGGGCGGGTGCCTGTCCGCCACCCTCGCCGCCGAGCTGCTCGATCACCTCGGTGCGAACCTTCTCCAGGTCGGCACCCATCTTCTGCAGCACCTTGGCCGCAACTCCCTCGTCCTCACGAATCAGCCCGAGCAGTATGTGCTCCGTACCCACGTAGTTGTTGCCCATATTCCGGGCCTCTTCGGGGGCCAGCTCCAGGGCCACCTTCTTCGCCCGGGGCGTGAAGCCGATCTGCCCGCTCACCGGTGTATTGCCCTTGCCGATGATCTTCTCCACCTCGTCGCGAACCTCGTCGAGATCCACCCCCAGGTTCTGCAGGGCCTGCGCCGCCACCCCGCTCCCCTCGCGGATCAAACCGAGGAGCAGATGCTCCGTCCCGACGTAGTTATAGTTCAGCCGCCTGGCCTCCTCCTGTGCCAACACAATGACCTTGTGGGCTCTGGCCGAATATCGTCCAAACACGGATATACCCCCATTCCACAATCGAATCCGTCACTGTCTGTTCATCAAAGCGTCTCTAATGAGCATCGCCCGCTTCTGATCCCTCTCGCCGGCGTCGAGTGTGCCGCCGGCCTCGCTCTGT